>NZ_JANSIC010000123.1:2354-8315 GCF_047461955.1 Synechococcus sp. R55.7 | reverse complement strand
CTAGATCGGCGGCAACAAAAACCGTAGCTGCTGTCAACCTGCCGTGAACCTAGAACCGCTGAAATAAACGATGATAAAAACAGCAGCTGCTACAGATATCAAGCACAGGGCGGTGGGGCATCCCGTCCTTTTCGCGTCAGCGGGACGGAGTCCTTGAAGCTCGCACTCTCTCGCTTTAGCGGCGCGGAGCGCTTTGCGTCAGCATGAGTGCGGGAGTTATGTCACTTGTGCAACCGTTTATCGCTGGCTGAGCCGAGCAGACCTCACGACAACAAAAGTCAAGACCCGCAAGCGAAAGACAGACTTGGCTGCCCTGCAGCAAGACGTAGACCAGTGCCCAGAAGCTCGACTAAAGGATGGAGCCCAGCGCCAGAGCAATACCCATTAACTGCAGCATTGACAATATCCGACAATATCCAAACAACAAAAAGGCCCCCTTTCGAGGGCTTTTTTGAGGATACTGTTGCGCCGTTTTACCGTGGTTTTCGACCTGGAAAATCCAGTATAGGATACCGGGGATGATTGTCGATAGTTTCCAAATCAAGTTTGGCCTACTGCTCTCACATCCACTTCCCATCCTAATTGTCGAAGGGTATAGATCGCAAAAACATAACGGCAGTCACCAACGCCGCAGAATCCTCTCCCAATCATACCCCATTTTTGGGGTGTGCCCGTCAAGTGCTCACCAAGGGCTAGGATAAAAGACAGCTTGACGGGTTGCTGGCCATGCTTGGTTCCTGGTTAGACAACATCTACGGCGCTTGGTTTCTGCCGGAGCGCACCTTTCGGGCGTTGCGGGAACAGCCTGTTCTCTGGCAAGCCTTTGGGGTGGTGGGGCTGCTCAACGTCCTGGATGCGATTCGCCGCTCTGGGGTAAGCCTGCCGAGCATGGTGCTGGCGGTGCTGATGGGATCCCTGGGCTGGGTGGGTTTGGCGGCTTTGTTGCAATTGCTGGCCTTTTGTTTGGGTCGGGCTGTCCCTTCCTTTTCAGCGCTGCTGTGCTTGACGGGGTTTGCCGGCTTGCCGTGGCTGCTGCTGGGGCCTGCTCAATCGTTGGGTGGGGTACTGGGATCCCTGCTGGGCTTGTCAGCTCTGCTGTGGTTTGTGGTTTGGCAGGTGCGGGCAGTAGCTGTAGCGCTGGATTTGGAGTGGTGGCGGCTGCTGGGCCTGATCCCATTGGCTTTCCTGGGGGGGATCTTGGCCCTGAGCTGGCTGACCAGCAGCGTCGTTGCTTTGGCTTCCTTGGGCTAAAGCTTATAGTTGTTTCAGGTTAAGGTGAAACGCCTAGGCTACTGATCGCGCCAGCGGGACGGAGTCCTTGAAAAGCCTTCCGGTTCTGCGTATTGTTGCTCCGCAACGCTATTGCTATGCCTACGGCACCCTGACGGGAACCGCAACGCTATTGCTCCGCAACGCTGACACGACGACGCGAAGACGCGACTAACGTTCTAGGTGTGGGTGCAGCGTCCTGGTTGGAATTGAAATGATTGTAATTCTCGTTGAATCCCGGCGTGTGGCCAGGGATGCTTCCCTGGAATTAGCGGGGCACTCGCTGCAGATGCGGCTTTTCCTCCGGCAGAATAGCGCCTTCTACGGGGCAAACCTGTAAACAGATGCCACAGTCGATGCAGGTGGAAAACTCAATCCAAAAGTAGTCGGTGCCTTTGGCATTTTTGGTATCGCCGGGGTGGATGCAGGCAACAGGGCAAGCCTCTACACAGTCGGCCACACCTTCACAGATATCGGTGACAATTGTATGCGGCATGGATCCCTCCCAATGATTGCTCTAAGTCAAATTCTAAGTGCAGTTGCCACAAGGTCAGCCTTGACGTCGCCTGCGCTTCCTATGCTTTTGACTTTTTGATTGAGATGCGCGACATTAGCCCAAAGCTGTCTGAAAAAGATGGGGCTTATATCCCAGTCCTGGGGTTCATTTTAGGCCAAAATTGCTCCCCCCCCGACGAGAAGTTTTCCAGATCGTCGCTTTTTCTGACCAGCGCAGCGCCAATGCAAAAGAAGTAGAATGCCGGAGCGAGCCGGCAAATGGGCTCCCACCGCCTCGAGAGTTCTCTCTTGCCAAAAATGGCAAGGGACATACTCTGCTGTGACCTGGGTTTTAACCGAAAGATAGGATGATTTGGCATAAAACAGGGGCTAAATCTCTCTGGGATCCCGCTCTTGAGACTGCCACCAACGGCTGAGGGGCCAATACAAAGCGGGTGCCCAGAGGCTACTTAAAATAGCAGACGTGAGGGCATTGCGTTGATGGTTCCACCAGATGCTCTCCAGAGAACGCGAACCGTCGCCGCCGATGCTGCCGAAAGAGTGAAGGGAGTTCCCCAATCCATCCAGCAAAGTTTGCATTCCCGCCGGATCCAGGCCCTCGGATCCCTGGGAGGCGGCAAGCCACATCCACTGCAGCGCCATCAGGGTTTCGGCAATCACCACCATACCAAAAACGATCAAGGCCACCGAGATAAAGTCTTCTTGCATGTAGCGTTGTTTTTGCAACTTGGCGGTGAGGATCCCGACTACGGCCAGCCCCAGCGCATGGGTAGGACAAGGGCTGGTCAGCGCATCTTGCAGAAAACCCAGGGTGACCCCGGCAACAGCCCCCTGCCAAGCTTTGCGCCGCACACTCCAGCACACCACCCAGATCAAGGGCCAATCTGGGGTTAAGCCTGCCAGCTCCAAGCCCGGCCCGCGCCACCAAGGGGCCACTGCTGCCAGCAATCCTGATAGGGCAGTCACCACCCAGTTGAGGTGAGACTTGAGCTTAAGAATCAGAGGGTTGAGCATAGCGGTAGATCAAAGCCCATTCCAAGAGGCCCAGCGGCGCCGACAGTTCGACAGTGGCTTGAGGGGCAGGGCTGGCATCCAAGTTGACCGCTCGAACCGTTCCCACCACAACCCCGGCTGGGTAAAAGCTGCTCAGGCCCGAGGTCACCACCACATCCCCCACCTCTACTTTGGGGGCCTTGTCGAAAAAATCCAAAATGGCACTCTGGGTGCCCGTACCCCTCAGGATGCCCATGTGTCGGCTGCGACTCAGCATTACCCCGACACGGCTGGTGGGATCGCTGATCAGGAGCACTCGGCTGGTGTTGGGCGTGACCGACTCGACTCGCCCGATCAACCCTCCCGGCGCCATGACTACATCTCCCACCCTGGCTCCATGCCGGCTGCCGCGGCTGAGGGTGAGCTGTTGCCACCAGTGATCGGCGCTGCGACCCACCACGGCTGCTGGGATCCCCGCTTGGGGCATTTGCTCGGTAAATTGCAGCAGTCGCTTCAGCTCGCGGTTTTGGTACTGCAACTCGGCTACCAGGGCTTGCAGCTCACGGTTAGCGGCCTGGCTGAGCACCGCAGCGGGATCCACAGGCGGACGGGCTGGAGCAGTGATCCAACTGTACAATTCCACCAATAGGGATCCCTGGGTTTGGCGCAGGCCCAGCGCTGCCCCCATCGCCAAAGCAGACAGGAGTAACCCCAAGCCGTAGCGCCTCCACCATTGGCGTAGCCGATTCAAGCAATACCTCTCCGACCCACTCGACTCACACCTTAGATCAGGGATGGGAAGAAACTCCTCTAGCCCTTGAAGCTGCCGCTCAACACTCGACCTAGGGTTTTGAAATCCTCCAAAACTCGCCCTGTACCGAGCACCACACAACTGAGGGGATCCGGGGCAATGTGAACCAAGATCCCGGTTTCATGGCTGATCAGGGCATCTAGACCCTTGAGCAAGGCTCCTCCCCCGGCCAGCATGATGCCTCGGTCGATGATGTCGGCAGCCAATTCCGGTGGAGTGCGCTCCAGGGTGCGCTTAATGGCTTCCACAATCACCGAGAGGGGCTCGGCCATGCTCTCGCGAATTTCGGTGCTCTTCACCGTGACGGTACGGGGTAAACCCGAGAGCAGGTGTAACCCGCGCACTTCCATGGTCAGTTCCTCTTGAATTGGGTAGGCGGAGCCAATCCGAATCTTGATCTCTTCAGCGGTGCGCTCCCCGATGGTGAGGTTGTGGACTTTTTTCATGTACTGGACGATGGCCTCGCTCAGCTCATCTCCCGCTACCCGCACGGACTCGCTCAGCACGATCCCCTGCAAACTGAGGACGGCTACCTCAGTGGTGCCGCCGCCAATGTCGATGATCATGTTCCCAGTGGGCTCTTGCACCGGCAGCCCGGCCCCGATTGCTGCTGCCACCGGCTCATCCACCAAATACACCTCCCGCGACCCAGCTTGGAGAGCGGCTTCCATCACCGCCCGTCGCTCCACCCCGGTCACACCGCTGGGGATCCCAATCACAATGCGGGGAGCAATCAGGTACCGGCCCTCGTGTACGCGGTGGATGAAGTGTTTTAGCATCATCTCCGCCGTGTCGAAATCGGCAATCACCCCATCTCGCAGAGGACGCACCGCTACAATGTTGCCGGGGGTACGGCCCAACATTTTTTTGGCATCTTCCCCCACAGCCAGGGGTTGCTTGGTGTTTTGGTCGATGGCGACCACAGAGGGCTCTTGCAGGACAATGCCTCGCCCGGCCACGTAGACCAGAGTGTTGGCAGTGCCCAAATCAATGCCCATATCACGGGAAAATCGGCTGAAGAACCCCACGGTAAGTCGCTCCAGTCTTGACTTGGGAAGAAGCAGCAAGCTTTGGTACCTACTATAGTCTAGTTCTGCTAGAGAATCTCCCCCGAAGATCGGGAATCTGCTCCAGAGAAACCGGCTATGGCTGTATCCCAGCCAGCTGTGGAAGATCGAATTCGCCGCTAAGGTGCAATCCTGTTGTGATTCGGGATCCCTCGTGCCTAAGGTTGCCATTGCTCCAGCCGGCTATCCGGCCATCGCCCCCTATTCTCCCGGCGTGAAGGTGGGCAAAATACCCTCTACATCTCGGGCACATTGGCCCTGGATCCGGAGGGCAAGACGGTGGATCCGACATCGCCACCCAGACTCGCGTGGTGTTGGAGCTGAGTGACATCCTCCCGACGCTCACCCTGCGGGTACAGCGCGGGGCTTCTCGGCAGTTTAGCTAAGATAGACCAACCCGGTCTTTTGGCGGTTGCGATGCAGCTCTCTGGTGCCTTGGTTAGCGTGGCTACCCTGGACTTGCCTCGTCTACAACGCTTCTATCGGGATCTCTTGGGGATCTCTCCCCAAGTCCAGCTCCCGACAGAGGGGGATCCGGTGTACGTAGAGTTTCGTCTGCCAGGGTTGCGGCTGGGCCTCTATCGCAGCCGTCATCTCGATGGTGGTGCCCAAGCCGCAGCGGTGAGCCTCTGCCTGCAGGTGCAAGATTTACAGGGATCCCTGACAACACTGGAAGGGTTGGCGGGAGCTTATCAGCTCTCCATTTCCCCCCTGCGGCAAGCCTTTCATGGACAGGAGGTGGATTTTCGGGATCCCGATGGCAACCGGATTGTACTGCACCAGCCTTCTGCTGCTTTTGGAGAAGCGACAGCCTGGGATCCCCAGGGTTAGATTCGCCAGAGATAGATGGTGTAGGTGTTGATAACATCCGATACAGTGGTGGTGGCGGTGGGGAGCCAATCTCCCATGTCGAAGGAGTGGGTGACCAGACGAGCGCCGGGCCGAAGCTGGGAGCGCAGCTTGTCTCGGATCAGCAGGTGGGAGCGGGGCAGCAAATAGCAGCTCACCACCGTCGCCGGGGTTAAGTCCAGAGTGAGCAGATCCTGCTGGAGAAAAGTAACTCGATCCTGAACTTGGGCTTCTCGGGCCCGCTGTTGGGCTTCCAGGATGCGCTCCGGGTCGATATCCACTCCCATGCCCTGTGTGCCAAAGCGCTGCGCCGCCCGGATGAGAATGCGGCCATCCCCACAGCCCAAGTCGTAGAGAGTATCCTCGCTCCCCACCTGGGCCAAATCCAGCATGGCATCCACAACCAAGGGCAAGGTGCGCACATAGGGGGCCAAGCGGATTCCCTCTGGACTTTGC
>NZ_JANSIC010000123.1:0-2254 GCF_047461955.1 Synechococcus sp. R55.7 | reverse complement strand
CTCACCTCGGCCTCAGAGGGAGAACGGCCCAACTCTTGCCGCAGACGGGCAATCACCTTCTTGGCTTGTCGTTGCAGAGTTGTCCAGCGGCGTGGGATCCGCATGGTGGGGCTCTTGTCTCGCAGGTAATGTTGAATTTCTCCGCGAATGTAGGGCAGGGCAAAGGAGCTAAAAGCCAGGCCTCGGCTGATGTCAAAGCGTTCGATAGCTTGAATCAAACCCAAACAGCCAACTTGCACCAGGTCGTCGTACCCCTCATTGCATTGGTTGCGCCAGTGGTGGGCCTCTTTGCGCACCAAGCCCAAGTTCATTTCCACCAGCCGGTTGCGCAGGGCTGGATCGCGATTCTGGTGGTACAGCCGCAACAGTTCGGCAGTTCGGGCTTTAACATCCTCACTAGATGCCATAGATCCACATGCGGCTGGGAATCCGGTCTTGGCCAAAGGCAATGGAGGGGGGGCCGCCGGTCGCCTCAGGGAGACGGAGTTCTTGGGAGAGGTCAGGCGAGGGGCCGTTATCATAGACAACCACTTTACCGATTTGCCGAAAATAACTGTAGAACAAGCACTCAAGGAACTCGAAAACCATTCAAAGGTTGAGGATCCCACCCATAACCAACACCCATCCAGTCAAGAGACGCTTTTGCCCAGCCAGACCCTGCGCAAGCAGGTGCTACAGGGCTACAGGGATGGCGTTAGAAGCACAACCGGACACTGTTGAGATTTGCCAAGAGCTGGAACGTTCTTAGTTTGACCAG
This sequence comes from Synechococcus sp. R55.7, assembly GCF_047461955.1. Classification (NCBI taxonomy): domain Bacteria; kingdom Bacillati; phylum Cyanobacteriota; class Cyanophyceae; order Synechococcales; family Synechococcaceae; genus Synechococcus; species Synechococcus sp. R55.7. The sequence goes on along the minus strand of NZ_JANSIC010000123.1, from coordinate 1,497 downwards.
GTTTCTTGACCCAAGCAACAGCATCTCCACGGAAAATCGGCGGGTTTCATCGGCAAAAGAGCGCAATTTTCCCGTAAGACCCAACGAAATTGCCGGATTTCTGTTGTTGGCGTGCTCTCGTGGTTATTGGTGATTGGGTCAGGTTGGCGGTGAAACAGCCTGTGCATTCCAGCCTCTCCTCTCCTTCTGGGAGGTGAGAACGTCAAGAGGCTGTTCGTGACAGCGGCGGGGGGTTCTTGGGGGGATCCGTGCCGGCAAGGGCTGCCAAAAAGGATGCAAAACTCGGCTCCTCGCGAATGAGGTCGAAATAGGGCTCAGAGGAGAGCAAGGGGCGGTAGCGTTCCGGCTCCAGGCGTAGGGCTTGCTCCAAAGCTTGTAGGGCCTGAGGCACTTGGCCTTCCCAGGCGTAGCAGCAGGCTTTGGCGTAGTGAGCCTCGGCATTGCTGGGATCCATCTGCAGGGCCCGATCAAAACTCTGGATGGCCAGCTCGTAGAGGTTCAAGTCCATCAGCACCAGGCCGCGCTGCACCCAGATCTGAGGGCGTTTGGGATCCTGCGCCAGGGCACGGTCATAGCTGTTGAGGGCCTCCATCGGGTTGCCGAGGCGGTGGTGGGCAAGGGCATGGCCGGCCCAGAGAGAGGCCGATTCGGAGCCCAGTTGCAGGGCTCGTTCGTAGCTGGCCAGAGCATCGACGTAGCGCTCTAGGTGAAACAGAGCCAGGCCCCGACTCTGCCAAACTTGGGCATTGACGGGGTTGATGGCGAGGGCTTTCTCGTAGCTGATTAGGGATCCCTGCCACCGTCCCAGAGAGGCTAAGGTTAGCCCGTGCAGGTACCACGTTTCCGGGCTGTCGGGGCTGAGGGCAAGGGCCCGTTCGTAGGCACGTAGGGCTTCTTCGTAGCGGCCCAATTGCCGCAGCGTGTTGGCCTGGTTAAAGCGGGCCTCAAAAAAATCCGGTTTCAGCCGCAGAGCCCGCTCATAGCTGGCCAGAGCTTCTTGATGGCGACCGAGATCGTCCAGCAGAGAACCACGGTTGTTCCAGGCTTCGGGGAAGTCCGGCTTCAGCTCCAGGGCGCGGTCGTAGCTGGCCAGGGCAGCTTGGGCTTGCCCCAGGTGGTCGAGGGTGGTGGCGCGGTTGTACCAGGCAATGGGATCCTGCGGCTGATCTCCCACCGCCTGCTCGAAGGGCTGTAGTTGAGCCGCCTGTTCCGCCGAAAGGGCAGATGGGTCAACCGCCGGGGCCGGCGAAACGGTTGTCGATTCTGGGGAGGCAGCACGCTTCTGCCGCCGCAGCCACCAGGCCCAACCCCCGGCCAAAAGCAACAGGCTCGCCCCCAGCACCAGCACGCCCACGTCGGTCGGGGCAATCACAAACGGCATGACCCACTTCCTCTTTTCTGCGCGCCTCTACATCATCACCAAAAAGGGCAAGGGATCGCTGGGCCCTGCCGGCGAGATCAGCTCAATGCGCTTTTCGCCAGGGTAGGTGCTGGGAT
>NZ_JANSIC010000122.1:4504-8333 GCF_047461955.1 Synechococcus sp. R55.7 | reverse complement strand
TTTTGTTCTCTGGTAGAGCAGAGCAGGCTCAGGGCTACTGAAAGCCCGCTCCGTAACGCTTTAGCGGTCGGAGTCGGGTAGTTTACCCGCACGCAAACGAGATTTTGCCTCGGTGCCGGCAGGGATCCCAAGTAGCAGCCAAAACCTAATCTTGAGTATCCAACCTGCGCACCAACCAGCGCCGCAGCGGATGCCACACCGGCAAGGATAGGATCCAGCGGGATTGCTGCTCCAGCATGAGACGCTCCACCGGATACAGGCCGAACAGCTCATAGCGGCTTTGGGCGATCAGGATCCCCATCGTGAAGCTGACACAGAGCAACAACCCCAAAGTCGGCCATCCTGGGCGGTGAAACAAGGCATATCGCAGGCCCGTCCAAGTAAAGTAATCCCACAGGCGGGCTATATCCGCTCGCAAAGCCCAGAGACTGGGGATCCCGACCACCAGCCACAACAGGCCCAGAAAGATGAAGCTACCGCCGTGGTAGAGGCGCAACAGGCGCTTGGCTGCCGGAGACAGAGCTTGAGTGCCAGAGGCAGCTTTCTTTTCCGCAGCTGAGCCAGGATCAGGGAGCAAGGGCATGGGGATCCCAATTTTCGACACCTCAACACCCATTTTGGACTTATCTCCGACGCAATAGCTCGGTTGCATGGGATCCTCGAACTCAAACGAGTACTTTTCTGCTTTCGGCTCGCCCATTTTAAGGGATCGATGCACAGGGAGCCCAGTTGTGGCTCTCCCGCTGCACAGCGCCATCCAAAAAGGCACTGATCAAAGCATCTGCTCAAAGCATCTGCCGTCTGCAAGTCTTCCTTATCCGTACAGTCAAGTTTCCTGAGAGACGCCCAGACGTCCCGTTCCAAGAGCTTGGCAGACGATCTCTTTGACGTTCATATCCTGAGCGAAAACCAACATTCCCATGGTGAAGGGATCCCGACCCGGCTCCCTAAGGCAAACCGCGCAATTTGCCCAAGCAACAATGCAGAACTCAAGGTCAGAGGCAGGTTGGTCGGGGTCAGAGAATGGGAACTGGGTCGGGGATATAATGGCTCTGCACCCTTTTCTTCGGCCTTGCTAGCTCAAAGGATAGAGCACCGACCTTCTAAGTCGATGGTTGCAGGTTCGAGTCCTGCGCAAGGCGCTGGCCTTGCCCTCTAAGCCTTGCTTGGGGTTTCCGACAAGCTGCCCTGATGGGGGCACCACATCTGAACCATCACCTGCCGAGAGTGGCTTTCTACCCGCAGGGATCCCTGCAGCAGCTCCACTGCCTTTTGAACCAGCGATAGACCCAAGCCCGTTCCCCCGGCGTTGCGGCAATCCAACTGGGGGAGGCGATAGAACTTTTCAAAAAGGCGGGGCAACGCTTCTGCAGGAATTTCCACCCCTGTATTGCGCACCGTGATCAGCCAGCCGGGACGGCCATTGGAGTTAGCCTGGCTCACACTCAAATAGATGCTTTCCCCAGTGGGGGTGTACTTACACGCATTGTTTAAAAGCTCGCCAACCACCCGCGACAAGAGGCTCTCATCTGTGCAGAGGGGCCAAAGGTCGGGATCCCATTCCACCTGGAACTGTTGGCCCTGTTGGGCAGCCCGCAGCCGGAAGGGCTCGGCAAGATTGGGGATCCATTCCTGGGGAGATAAACAGGTAAGTCTGAGGACTTTGTTTCCGGATTCGAGGGCTTGCAATTCCAACAGGTCGTTGATTAACTCCAGCTCGCGGTTGGTCTCCATCTCCAAAATTTGAAAGTAGCGCCTTTCCCGCTCGGTTAGGTTGGCTTTGGATAAAAACCCAATGGCCAGCTTCATGTTGGTGAGAGGTGTGCGCATTTCGTGGGAGACCATGTGCAGAAACTCATCTTTGAGTTGGTTGAGCTCCTGCAACTGTTGCACCTGACGCTGGATCGTTTGATAAAGACGTGCTTGGCGAATGGCAAGGGCGCATTGGCCGGCTACCCGTTGGATAAGCCGTTGTTCCCGCTCGGTAAATATCTGCCCCGGTGGACGGGATCCACAAATATTCCCCAAAACAAGCAGTTCCTCGTCTTGCCCTGCCAGATCCCTTTTTTCACAGATGGGGGCGACGATCAGGGTACAGCGGTCGTGGTTGGGCCAGCAGGGGTGATGGAGATTGCTGAAGTGGCAAAGCTGTCCGCGCTGGAGCTGACGAAGCACATGGGCGAAATCCGCAAACGAAACCTCCAGGGGGAAGCGCCGGATCCCTTCTCCGGCCAAATAGTCCACCGCCAAAACGCTGACCTGCCGCTCTGGGTCATGAAGGGCAATGGTGCAATTGGATAGGTTCAAGCTCAGGGCCAGTTCTCGGGCTACCGTTTCCAAGATTTTTTGTTCATCCAAAGTGGAGCGAATTTCTTCGGTGATGAGCTGGAGGAGCGCTTCGTCGTTGTAAGCTTGTTCGAGCTCTGCATTGCGCACCCGTACTTGGTAATCCAATTCGGCATTGGTCTGTTGCAGCTTTTGATAAAGCTCTGCCTGCTGAATGGCCACTGCCAGGTGCTCCCCGATAGCCTTGGCCAACTCGATCTCGTCGGTTTGCCAATCCGGATCTGAGGTCAGGCGCCGCAGCGATAGCCCGCCCCACATTTGTTCCTGACAAGCCACCGGGATCACCAGCCAAGGGCCCAGTTGGTATTCTCGCTTCTCATAAATGGCAAAGGGATCGGCAATCTGCTCCGGATCCTGGACATGAAAAATTTGCAGCCGTTTCAAATGATCGAAAACCATAAAATCCCTGCTATCCGGCAGTCGCAGGTTCAGATTGTTGGGCAAATTAGGAAATCGGCTATGGCTGGCAATGCCCAACCACACGGCCTCAGCGGGCAGGTACTGATAAAGGGTAACTCGTGCTGCCTGCAACACTGCCCCCACTTCCCGCACCGCCACATCAAATAGGGTGGGTAAGTCCAGAGAGGTGTTGATGGCCTGAATGAGCTGATTAAACAGTCTTTCTCGCTGCAATTGCCGCTGCAGCTTCAGCTCGGCTTGCTTACGAGGGGTGATGTTTCTAATGATCATCAGGACTTGATCTTCCCCAAAGGGGACGATGCGAGCCTGCCGATATTGGGGCTGAGGGGATCCCTCTGGGCAGGGGTATTCGATCTCTTGAGCTTGCCGGGTTGCCAAGGCCAGCTCCAGATGCTCGCGAATGGCTTGGGCTATGGGTTCCGCCCCACCGGTGCAACCGGTATCAGGAAACAGCTCTTCAGGAGTTTTGCCCAGGTAGTAGGCAGGGGGATGGGGGACAGAAAAATGGCTGGGCGGCTTGAACTCCAGACATCGGCCCTGGCGATCCAGACGAAGCAGCATGTCGGGCAGGGCTTCCAGGAGCTGGCGATAGTGGCGCTCTCGCTCGGCCAAGGTGATCTCTAATTGCTTGCGCTCGCTGATGTCCAGGGTCACCCCGACAACCTGGCCGGGATCCCCTTTCGGCCCCAAGAGCACAATCCCCTGGGAAAGCTGCCAGCGCATCTGGCCGTCGGCCTGGTAAACCCGATATTCCACCGAAAAGTTGGGATCCCCCTCTACCGCCCTGGGCCCAGCCGTCTGCAAAGCTTCTTTCACCCTTTGGCGATCTTCCGGGTGAACGTGCTGCAAAAACACTTCCAGGGTGAAATCTTGGCCGGGATCCAGCCCGTATTTGGCCTTGCATTGGGGAGAGGCAATCAACTCCCAGGTGCGCAAATCCAGTTGCCAATAGCCCAGTTGGGTGGCTTCTAAGGCCAAATAGAGATGCTCTGGATAAAAGCTGCCGTCTCCTGGCCGCACCGGCACCAGGCGGTATCGAGTTGAAGCCATCTCCCTCACCAGA
>NZ_JANSIC010000122.1:0-4404 GCF_047461955.1 Synechococcus sp. R55.7 | reverse complement strand
ACCCTGCTGATGCGACCGGGAGGCTTTGGGCCGGGCTTGTGGGAAAGGGGGGTGCCTCTGCTATAGTATCGTCAGTTGCATTTCGGATCCCAAGTGGTGGGATCCCCCTGGCAGGTAGGGTCAGGGCAGGCTTCGAGATGTCTTTGCGCTCTTGCGAGAGTTGACGTTGCGTTGAGCTTTCTCGGTGTGATCCTGCCCTTAGCCTGCGTGAAGCGTTTTCTCTTTTTTATGCTTTCCTGTGCAACGTTAAGCCTGACGTTTAATCACAGAAAACTTCTCCTGCTCTCGAGTTTGGGTTTATCTGTAGTAAGACCTGTATTCAGATTTTCCCGATGGGTTGACGGTTTCCTGTTCGCCCTGGCGCGGCTTCTCAAGGTGCCGTTGCCCTCTTCATTTGGTTAGCGGACGGGGAAACAGAAGATTGCTAGATCTGGACAATTAGCAGGGCCGAGGTTGTCTTCACTTCCTTGGGCTTTGGCTTAAGTTTTCCTTTCCCCGGGTATCTCTTGCAAAGTTGCCCGATGTTGGCGATGGCAACAGGATAGTCTGTTTAGCCTGCTGTTAGGTTTTCTGGATTCTCTGAGTTGGGTTGATGGGCTGGCCCGCGGCATGGCGAGCGAAGGGATCCCTTTGACCTTTCTCAGCAGACTTCTCCCTATTTTTTCCTAGCTCAGCTCAATCATTTTCCAACTGAAGAATTCAAGGTTATTGCTGTGGTTTGTGAAGTTTCTCCCAGTTTGGATCGACATAGCCAGTCGAGTGAATCTGCTTTGCTTGGCCAGGCTTCATTGTCCCAAGGCCACCCCTTGGATCCCCTCAGTGCTGAGGAGATGCGGCAAGTGGTGCAGATCCTGCGCCGGCAACGGCCCCTCAGTTCTCAGGGGCGCTTTGTAACCATCCAGCTACACGAGCCGGAGCGGCCTTGGATGGAAGCGTGGCAGCCGGGGCAGCCGTGGGATCGGCAGGCTTTCGTGGTGCTGTTGGATCCGGCCAGTGGCAACACCTACGAAGCCGTGGTCTCTCTGTCAACACAGCAGGTGCGCTCTTGGCAGCTCGTTCCGGGCGTGCAGCCCCCTCTGCTCGACGATGAGGTGTACGCCTGCGACCGCCTGCTCAAGGAGGATCCCCAATTTTTGGCGGCTCTGCAGCGGCGGGGGATTGCCGATGTGGATTTGGTGATGGTGGACTACTGGACGGTGGGCTACTTTGGGATCCCGGAAGAAGAAGGGCGGCGGCTGGTGCGAGGCTTTTGTTTCCTACGTACTTCCCCTTGCGACAACGGCTATGCCCGCCCCATCGAGGGGCTCTACCCCTGGATTGACCTCAACCGCATGCAAGTTGTCAAGGTGGAGGATCGGGGTCTGTGGCCCTTGCCGCCGGAGTCCGGTAACTTCGACGAGCTGTTTTTCAAAGATTTTCGCCAAGACTTGAAGCCGCTAGAAATCACTCAGCCCCAAGGGGTGAGCTTCCAGGTGGACGGCCACCACATCCGCTGGCAGAAGTGGGATCTGCGCATCAGCTTTAACCCGCGAGAAGGGCTCGTCCTCCACCAGGTGAGCTACGAGGATCAAGGCCGCCTTCGCCCCATTCTCTACCGCGCCTCGGTAGCCGAGATGGTGGTACCCTACGGGGATCCGCGGGATCCCCACTGTCGCAAAAATGCCTTTGATGTGGGGGAATACGGCATTGGCATGCAGGCCAATTCCCTGCAGCTGGGCTGCGACTGCTTGGGAGAGATCTACTACTTCGATGCCTGGTTGCCCACCAACAGCGGCGAGCCCATGCTTTTGAAAAATGCCGTCTGTATGCACGAGGAGGACTTTGGGGTGCTCTGGAAGCACACCGACTGGCGCACGGAACGGGCGCAGGTGCGGCGCTCGCGGCGGTTGGTGCTTTCCTTTTTCACCACCATTGGCAACTACGACTACGGCTTTTTCTGGTACTTCTACCAGGATGGCACGCTGGAGTTTGAAGCCAAGCTCACCGGCATCATCAACACTTGCGCCACGTTGCCGGGGGAAGAGCCGGAGTTTGGCGTCTTGGTGGCACCCCAATTGTCTGGCCTCAACCACCAGCACTTTTTCACTGTCCGCCTCGATATGGCGGTGGATGGGCCGTGCAACTCCCTCTATGAAGTGCATGCAGAACCTCTGCCTCTGGGGCCGGATAACCCCCATGGCAACGCCTTTCGCGCCCGCTCCACCCTGCTCAAAACCGAGCAGGAGGCTAAGCAAACGGTGGATCCCTTGCGGGGCCGCTATTGGAAGATTGTCAACCCCAATCGCCACAACCGCCTGGGACAGCCGGTGGCCTACAAACTGATGCCGGGGGAAAACGTCCAGCTTTTGGCCCACCCCGACTCTTGGCTGTACCGACGGGCAGGATACCTGGCCCACCACCTCTGGGCCACGCCCTACCATCCCGGCGAGAAGTTCCCAGCAGGGGACTACCCCAACCAACACCCCGGTGGCGAAGGGCTGGTGCAATGGACGCAAGCGAACCGATCCCTGGAAAACACCCGCCTGGTGCTCTGGTATAGCTTTGGCTGCAATCACTTCCCCCGCACCGAGGACTGGCCAGTGATGCCGGTTAGCTACATCGGCTTTATGCTCAAGCCCCTGGGCTTCTTTGAGTGCAACCCAGCTCTGGATGTGCCTCCTCCCCCGCCGAAGACCAAAGGCTGCTGCAGCTTTATTGACTACCCCCCTGCCTAGAGGGCGAGGATTCTTTCAAGTGCGAACAGCTTGGGCGCGACAGGAGTGAGAGGGGAGGCACTCTTCGCCCACGGGGCTTGAGACCTGGTTTCTGGGTCACCGTAGCAGGTGCCTTCCATTGCTCAGCCCCGGTCTTTGGTGCTGGGCAAAAGCTCTGCTCAGATCTGCTCAGATTGAGAGTTCACAAGCTGCTGCGAATCACAAACGAGTAGTTGCTGCCCGGTTCCAGCAGATAGTCGGATTTTTCCAGAAAGCGGCTCAAGGGCTCGCAAATCAAAGCCCGCCCCACAGAAGGCTCCACTCTGAGTTCCCCGGCCCGAAAGCGCCAGCAAAAGCGCCAAACCCAACCATTGGCATTGACTTCCCCCTCAATGGCACCCTCTTGCCAAGAGCGGCGGGTAATTTGGATGTGGGCAGTGGTCTGAGGCAGTCGGCTCATCCGGCATCTCCCGACGGGATCCCTTGTAGGGTAGCGCGTGGCTCCCTCGCTGCCGCCAGCAGATCCAGCATGGGGAGTGAGGTATCAGAAGCTCAACCCGTGGGGAGGGATCCCGTACACAGGGTCAGTTCTTTCGATCTTCTGAGAGCGGCTGCAACAAACCCCCCAGGGTAGGGGGGCTGTTTCCTGGGCTCCTGCTGTAGGAAAAGCTGGCCAGAAGCTAGCGAGCGGCAGTTGCAAGGGTCTTCGAGGATTTTTTCTCTGGCTTTTCAGCCGCAACCTCTGCTAACAAAGCTCGCAGGCTGGGAAAAAGGAAGTGGTTCTCCTCGACATATTGCGCGCCGAACAACCCCTTCTCCGCCCAAAAAAACCGATCAACGGTATGCTCATTTCGCCGCACCAAAATCAGCGCGGGGGGCTGAATAGACTTTTCCTGAATATACTTTCGAGCAGCGGTTACAGACTTCTCTTCACCACTGTCCAGATTAAATTGAGGAATGTGATCTAAAATTTTGCGCCCTTCCAGACGACGGCGACTCTTACGCTTTCTTCTCCTAACCAATGTAAGCCTCCTGTAGAAGGATGACCGAACAACCGCAACCGCAAAGAATATATCAGCGCTGCTTAAGAAAAGCAATAACTTTTACCCATTTTTGTTATCATTTTTTACAAAGGCAATAAAGACAGCAGCCGCCCTCAAAGCCCTTGAAGGGTTACTTATGGACGCGCCCAAAAAAATCTAATCGGGAACCTTTCTCCGAACAAAAAATCCTCCAACAATCGCCTGCAAAGAGAGCTGGCGATTGGGCGTTTGCTAGGTTGACTGCTGATATTGATAGGGGATCCACGGGCTCTGACACCTGCGAAGAAAGTCAGATGCCGATGTGGGAGATCCGCATCAAATCTGGCCCCTAGCCTAACATTAACAAAAACGATACTCAACAGAACATATACCTAAGCTCAGCTTCAAGACAACCCCCTCTGGGCTGAAGTGCTAAGTCAATTGCCAATGCTGCAAGTCTGGAGCTGCTCAACCGAGGAGAGAAAGGGGCACTCCGGTGCCGGGCTACCGTTGAACAGCGCATGTAAGACTGTACAACCAACTTCTTGTTTCTACAAGAGATCCACTGCAGATCCCCAGCATGTCCACACAGCCCTTTCGCGAGTTCATCCTGGGAGCCCTGGAGTGAGGAGTTCTGGTACCGTAGGGATTGGATAGATCCCGCGCCAGGTGACCGGCAAGCTGGAATG
>NZ_JANSIC010000121.1:0-8386 GCF_047461955.1 Synechococcus sp. R55.7 | reverse complement strand
CTCCCAGCCCCTTGCCCATTATGAGGAGAGGGGATCCCAGAATTGGCAAACAGTTGCACTGCAACTCGAAATAACCCCAACCCGATCAGAGGGTGGGAAGGGTTTTCCAAGTTACCAAGTTGCCTGTCAGGCAACTGTTAATTGACCAGCAAAAGGCTAGCTGGGATCCCTTGTGCTGCGAGGGCAAGCCGCCGGGGATGGGGGCCGGATCGGGAATAATGGAAGCGGCCCCAGCCGGGAGAGCTGGGTTTTCCCCGCGCTGAGGTCGTTGTTTCCCTTCTCTTGAGGCCGGCTATGGTTTTGCAGGAGGCGGCGGGCGTGCCCCGCATCAACGCGCGCGAGTCGGATGTTTTCGACATTTTCAACCTGAAGCATTATCTCGGCCCTAACCCCTATCTCAATACAGCCGCTTTCACCTTCGACTTTGCCCTTACCCAGTGCCCACAGCCGCTGCCCATTGATGTCTACCTGTCCAAGGTCTGCTTCCATTTCCCCCAGTTGCAGGAGGGATCTTATCCTTCCTACGCCCACTTGTTTGCCCGGCTGGTGACGGAGGTGAACCGGTTGCAGATGGATCTCCACTTGCAGAAGTGGAGCTGTCACCTGTTTCCAGAGTATGTGCGCATCGCGGTGCAGACCTTGCATGGCCGTACCACTCGTGCCGCGGTTTATTTTGCTTGGGATTGGCTGGAAGCCATCGCCCAAGGGGAGCCCTTCGACGTTGAAGGGGAGATGCGCCGCCTGCAGCAATTGTTTCGCGACTCGGTGTACGGCGGGCCGACGGTCTATGCCCTCTTGCGGGCTGCTCACGAACGCGGGATCCCTACCTACTACCTATGGGATGAAGGGGTGATGCAGTATGGCTATGGTCGCAACCAGGTGCGAGGGGTGGCCACCACCTTTCACTGCGACAGCCATCTCGACTCTGACTTCACCACCCGCAAAGACGATTGCAAAGCCTTTCTGGCGGCGCAAGGGTTCCCCGTGCCCCAGGGAGAGGTGGTCGCCTCTTTGGCAGAAGCTTTGCAGCAAGCGCAAGAAATCGGCTATCCGGTGGTGCTCAAGCCGGTGGCCGGCCACAAGGGGATAGGGGTAACAGCAGGCATTCAAACCCCAGAAGAACTGGCCTTTGCCTACGAGGTAGCCGTGGCAGCCCTTCCCCCTGAGGAGCCCATCCGGCTGATCCTGGAAAAGCATCTGCAGGGCACCGATTTTCGCCTGTTGTGTGTGGGAGGCCGCTTTGTGGCGGCCACGGAACGACGCCCCGCCTCAGTGACGGGAGATGGCCAAAGCACCATCGGGCAGCTCATCGAGCAGGCCAACCGGGATCCCGTCCGTTGGGATACCCCTACTTCTCCCCTGGGGCCGATCCAATGGGATGAGGCAATGGAGCGCTTTCTGGCAGAGCAAGGCTTGACAGTGGACAGTGTGCTGGAACCGGGGCGGACGGTCTATCTGCGCAAGGTATCCAATCTCTCGGCGGGAGGAGTGAGCCGCGATGTCACGGCCACCGTCCATCCCGACAACGTGGTTTTGGCCCAAACCATTGCCCAGCAGTTCTCGCTGGTGTGCTTGGGCATCGATGTCATTGCCCCCAGCCTGGAGCGCTCCTGGAAGGAGGGATCCCTGGGGATCATCGAGATCAATGCTGCGCCAGGTGTGCTCATGCACCAAAAACCTGCCATTGGCGCGGGAGTGGATGTGCCGGGGGCAATCCTCGACCATCTGTTTCCCAAGACGGCCCGCATCCCGATTTTGACCTTTAACCGCCTCACCTTGGCGGAGGCGCACACCTTGGTGGAGCATATTTTGTCCCACCGCCCCAACGCATGTGTGGGATCCGTCTGTCGGGAGGGCGTGCTGCTAAACCACAGCTCTAGACCCCTGCAGGGCAGCCTCTTTCGCCAGGTGAAAACCCTGCTGCGCCATCCCCAACTGGATCTGCTTTTGGCGGAAGCCGACGAAGAGACCCTGGAGCGGGAGGGCTTGGCCTACGAAGGCAGCGATCTGGTGGTGCTGCGGGATCCCTCCGATCAAGAGCTGCAAACCCTGAAACGGGATCTCAACCCCGGCGGCGCCCTCTTCCTGCAGCGGGGATCCACCCTAACTTTGACGGTGGCGGGCCAGGCGGAGCGATTTGAATTGCCGGGGACAGACCTTCAGATGGGGATCCTGCTGCGCTCCATGACCCTGCGGATCATCTGCAGAACCATTAGCCAGATGCTGAAGAACTGGTCTGGCTGAGGGGTTTTGGATTTTCTTCAGATTCTTGTAAAAGGGTAGGCAAAACAAGGGATCCCTGCTGGGGAAAAAGGCCGGCCAGCCAGTCAGCTCTACACCCCTCGGAAAGAAGCGCTATCATAGAAGTCCGTCGAATAAACTCCCTTCGTAAAACCTCGCGAGGCAGATCGGATGGATTGGGTAGAAAAGGTGCTGGAAAAGATCCGGGAATGGGTGGAACGTGTGATCGACACCCTGCTGGGGAACCCCCAGCCTCAACCTGCTCCCATTCCGGTAGAAGATGGATCCCATCGTCGTCGTTAATCCGACTGCCATTGCCCCCGGCGGCGAGCCTCTCAGCCTCTTGGTACTGCATGGCCCCAACCTCAACCTGCTGGGGGTGCGAGAGGTGGGCATCTACGGCTCAGTATCCCTAGAGCAGATCGATCAGGCTCTGCATCGGCAGGCAGAAATGCTAGGGGCGAAGCTGGAGATTCTCCAGTCCAACCATGAGGGGGTGCTCATCGATGCCATTCACCGTGCCCGCCAGCAGCATGTCGGCATTCTGATCAACCCTGGGGCCTATACCCACACCAGCATTGCTCTCCGAGATGCCATTGCAGCCGTAGGATTGCCCACTGTGGAAGTCCACCTAAGCAACATCCATCGCCGCGAGCCCTTCCGCCAGCACTCTTACATCGCCGCCGTAGCGATTGGGCAAATCAGCGGCTTCGGGGCGCAAAGCTACCTGTTGGGACTACAGGCTCTGGTGCAACACCTGCGCCTGCAATCTGTGTAGGATCTGTGTAGGTGCCCTCAGCTCTCCAGGAACTCCTGCACGGCTGTGCGAATAAAAGCTTCATCCTCGGGGTTTTGATGAGGATTACCGGCCCGGTGCCCCCAAATGGAGGGGATGATCTTGTAAACCGCGTTCGGGATCCATTCTGCCTCAGCCCGACAATCTTCTGGGGTGAAATACAAATCCGTCTGGGCGGGCATCACCAATGTTTGGGCCTGAATTGCCCTCAAAGCAGCCCGATAATCTCCCCGGTGAATGGGGTTGTCGCTGATATCGCAGCGGATCCAAGTTTCGATCATCGATAGCAAATTCTGCGGATCCCGGCGGCGGTAATTGGCCTCCCAGCCTCGCTCTAGATAATCTTCGAGAGAGGCATACCCCAAGGATTCATAGCATTTTTGGTTGAAAAAAGGTTGGGAAACAGCCCAACTGGCGTAGATGTGGGCAAAAGCTCGCAGACCCCGCTCTGGGACACCCGTAAATCGACGACCGTTCCAGGCGGGATCGGCAGTTAGGGCTGAGCGCAAACTCTCCAGAAAAACCCGATTGTGAACTGTGGTCTTGGCGGTGCCACAGAGGGCTACGATCCGTTCCACCCGCTCAGGGAACAGGGATCCCCAGTGATAGGCTTGCTGAGCCCCCATCGACCAGCCGTAGATCAGGCGGATGCGTTCGATCCCAAAGTGTTGGCGAATCAGGCTCTCCTGCAGGCGCACATTGTCCCAGTGGCTAAACCAGAAGCCATCTTCCCGCAAGCCACAGGCTGGATCGTTGCTGGGGGAAGTGGAAAGGCCATTGCCCAGCATATTGGGAATGAGGATAAACCACCGCTGCGGGTTGAGGATGCCGTCGGGACGAATCAGCCACTCCAGGTCGGGATGCTGAGCCCCATAGGAGGTGGGGTAGAGGATCAGGTTGTCTTTTCGGGGGGAAAGAGTCCCGTAGGTGGCGTAGGCGAGCGTGATTTGGGGCAGTTGGATCCCGCACTGTAGCTGAAAATCGTTCAGGCTCCAGGTGTAGTGAGTCATGCCTGAAATTGTTCAATCACCTGACGATGAACCCGCACATACCCCTGCCCTAGATGAGCCAGATGGGGCTTGAGGTATTGATGGGCATCGGCCAAAGCATGAAATGGAATGGAGGGGTAAAGGTGATGCTCAGCATGGTAAGGCATATTCCACATCAAAAAGCGGATTGGCCAAAGGGTAAGGGTGGTACGGGTATTGGAGAAGGGATCCTCGGTTTGGCTACAGCCTGTGTGCTCTGCCAGCAAAATGAAGCGCAAGATCGGCTGCCCTACCGCCAAAGGCAACAGCCACAGCCACACTATCCAGGGATCCCCCAGCAGAAGGGAGAGCAAGCTCCCAAGGCCGTAGACCCCTAGCTGCAACCGCACCGAACGAATGACCTCTTGGCGGGCCGATTCAGGAATGTAGGGATAGCCTTGCAACTGGCCGCTGGCTATGCGGATGTAGGTCTTCACCTTGCCGATCCACCAAGTCAAGCCGCTCAGCTCGAGCAAATACTCCGGCCAGCTCTGGGGTTTGGGATCCTCCAGCTCCGGATCCTTGCCCGGAATCTGGGTATAGCGGTGGTGCCATTTGTGGTATCGGCGATAAAAAGTGCTGTTGTAAAATGAGAGCAAGCCCGCCACCCAGGCTACCCCGTCATTCAGTTTTGGGCTGGCAAAAGCGGTGCGGTGTACACATTCGTGCAAAGCAGCAAACATCGTCGCCAAACTGGCCCCGTAAACCACCAGCGCCGGCAGGGCAATCCAGCCATTGACACCTTTCTGGGTCACCCACAGGCTGCCACTCACCGCCATCACCGCCAAATGTCCCAAAAGCTGCCGGAGCCCGGCTGAATTGGAGCGGACATTCAGTTGTCTGAGGCGCTCGCTCGGGATCAACCGTTGCGGATCCGGCAAAATCGGTGTTGTCTCGACAGCCATGGCCTGTTCTTGTGAGCTACGAGAATGGATAGAAGTTATCCAATATCAAACCGAGGCCAGACCTTTCCGCCTGTGTCCAAGACAACAAAACCCTGGACCAAACTCCTAACCATGACTGCGGGGATCCGGCTGATTGGGGAGGATAGGCCCGCTCCGCTCCAGCGCAGACACTGGCCCGGCATTGGTCAACTGCAGGGGCTGTCCAGTTGCCAGAGCCAACACATTGGCTCGCAGAATCGACGGCGGCTGTTCGCCAATCGCCGATCCCAGCACTTCTCCCTGCCGATCCAAAAACAGAAAATGAGGGATGCCGTTCACCCGGTAGCGGCTCAGCTCCGGCAGCCACTTGGGATTATCCACATTGAGCATGACAAAGTTGACTTGATCGGCAAATTCCTTTTTGAGATTGGCCAGGAGGGGCGCCATCGCTCGGCAGGTGGTGCACCAATCGGCGTAGAACTCCACCAAAGAAGGCTTGCCATTGGCCTGAGCTTGCTCCCAAGGTATGGCTTCTTGGGCTAGAGCCTCTAGGTTGCTGCCCGCCTGACGCCCTTGGTTAGCCAAAAACAGTCCTGCTGCCAAGAGCACAGCTACTGCGGCAATCAACCCGTTGCGCAACCGTTTTGCCCAGTCTTTCTTCATCCTTCCTCACCTTGCTAGGCGCTGGATCTGACCTCAGCCCTCGCCTTCACTGTTTTAGCATCCCACCCTGTCCCACCGGTTCCGGCCAGAACCGGGTCTATGCCATCCCACGATCTTGGGCCGGGATCCCGGCTGGAGAAGAGGGCCAGGTGAGCGATAATGGGTGCGGCGTTTGCACCGATGGCTCAGCGATGCGCATCTCCTTGAAGTGGCTGCGAGAACTGGTGGATTTCCAACTTTCACCCGAAGAACTGGGAGAGGCCCTCACCCTGGCGGGGTTTGAAGTGGAAGAGATCGAAGACCGCCGCACCTGGGCAGATGGGGTGGTTTTGGGCAGGATCCTGGCTGCCGAGCCTCACCCCAACGCCGACAAGCTGCAGGTTTGCCAGGTGGACTTGGGATCCAATCGGCCTGCCACCATTGTCTGTGGAGCTGCCAACGCCCGCGCTGGGATCCTGGTAGCAGTGGCCACGCCCGGCACCCATTTGCCCGCCCTCTCCCTCACCATTGCCAAAGCCGACAAGCGGGGGGTGATCTCGGAGGGCATGATCTGCTCTCTGGCAGAGCTGGGGCTGGAGAAATCTTCCGAAGGGATCCACGAATTCCCGCCCGACTTGGATCTGGAGGTTCATCCGCTTGGCTCTGATGTGCGTCCTCTTTTGGGCTTGGACGATGTGGTGCTGGATCTCACTTCCACCGCCAACCGGGCCGATGCCCTGAGCATGGTGGGGATCGCCCGCGAAGTGGCTGCCCTCACCCGCAACCCGCTGCGCCTGCCCCCCGTCAAGCCTCTTCAGGCCAAGCCCATCCCCAACTTTCAGTTGCGCATTGCCGACGCCAAAGCCTGCCCCGCCTACAGTGGCGTGTTGATCGAAGGGGTGAAAGTCGGCCCTTCCCCCGACTGGCTAAAACACCGACTGGCCGCTGCCGGCATGCGATCCATCAACAATGTAGTGGATATTACCAATCTGATCCTGCTGGAATGGGGCCAGCCTTTGCACGCCTTCGACTGGGATCGCCTGCTCCAGGTCATGGGCAAGAAAAAACCCACCATCGAGGTGCGCTTGGCCCAGCCGGGAGAAACCTTAAAGACCTTGGACGGCCAAACCCGCACCTTGCAAGCCGACAGTCATCTCATTGTGGCCGGCAGCCAACCGGTAGCTCTGGCCGGGGTCATGGGAGGGGAAGAAACCGAGGTCGGCTCGACCACCACTCGCATTTTCTTGGAAGCAGCCCTATTCGATCCAGCGGTGACGCGGCGCTCGGCCCGGTCTCAAGGTCTGCGCACCGAGGCTTCCACCCGCTATGAGCGAGGGGTTAACTTTGCCACCCTCGATCAGGCCCGGGATCGGGCGGTGCAGTTGATCCTGGAACTGGCAGGGGGAGCAGTGGCCGGCCTCACCACCTTTGACCAGCGGCCCCCCCTGGAACGCACCCTGAAATTGCGGCTGTCGCGGCTGATCGATGTGTTGGGGGACGAGGTGCAGGCGGCGGATGTGGAGGAGATCCTATCTGCCTTGGGCTTTCAGCTCTCCCGTTGCGAAGGGGCCAATTCCCAGAGTGCCCTCTCCCCCGCTACCGAGACGGCAACCGTGGCCAGCTGCGTTTGGCAGGTCGTCGTTCCCCCCTATCGCCTGCGGGACATTGAGCGGGAGATCGACCTCATCGAGGAGTTTGCCCGTCTCTACGGCTATGACCGCTTCTCAGAAACCCTACCCACCGAGCCGCAGGTGGGATCCCTTTCGGCGCGGGAAACGTTCACCCGCCAGATCCGAGAAGTGCTGCGCGGCATTGGCCTGACAGAGGTATATCACATCTCCCTCTGCCCAGCGGAGGAGGATGGATCTTTGGTGAGGATTGCCAATCCACTTTCGCCTGAATATTCAGCCGTGCGCAATGCGCTACTTCCCGGCCTGGTGGAGGCCTTCCGCTTCAACTGGGATCAAGGCAACGGCCCGCTCCAAGCCTTTGAAATCGGTCGTGTTTTTGCCCATGCCCTTCCCCCCAACCCCCACCCTTACCGGGAAGCTGAGCATATCGGCGGTATCTTGGGCGGGGATCCCAATCCCCACGATTGGCAGCACCGCAACCGACCCATGGACTGGTTCGAGGCCAAGGGGCTGCTGGTCTCCGCTCTGGAGCGGCTGGGATTTGGCCCGGAGTTTCGTCTGGATCCCCCTGAAGAGCAATCGTCCCTGCTTCACCCCGGTCGCCAGGCCAGTTTGTGGATTGAGGGATCCCGCATCGGTTTGTTCGGGCAACTGCACCCCCGCCTCTGTCAGGAAAAGGGGCTGCCAGATCAGGTCTATGGGTTTGAGCTGCAGTTGGATCCCTTGCTGGAAAGCCTGGAGAGACGGGGCATTGTGCAATTTGTCCCCTTTTCGCCCTTTCCTGCTGCCGATCGGGATATCGCCTTCTTTGCGCCGCTTGACCTCTCCGTTGGCGAGATCGAGAAGGTTATCCGTCAAGCGGGCGGAGCACTTCTCCAATCGGTGCAGCTTTTCGACGAGTACCGGGGCCAAGGAGTACCTGCAGGGCAGCGCAGCCTTGCCTTCCGCCTAGTGTACCGCGCTCCCGATCGCACCCTCACGGATGCGGAGGTAGAAGCTCTGCAAAACCAGGTGAGGGCGCAGTTGGCAACACAATTTCCGGTGACCTTGCGCAGCTAGCCGACCCCTCTGTAGCTACTATAACATCCTCCCGGCGCTCGTCCTGTGGGCAGGGCGCGGGACTGATTGCCCCTGCACCCCGTTAGCTACACCGCTGGGAAGCCC
>NZ_JANSIC010000120.1:1668-8470 GCF_047461955.1 Synechococcus sp. R55.7 | reverse complement strand
CTGACAAGCGGCCAACAAACCCTTCTCTCAAGTTCCCCAGAAGCTCTACTAGCTTAGCTTTAGGGTTGGCTCTCCAGGATCTGGACAAGGGGGAACGACCGCTCCCACCCAAATTAGATCCTCTAACCCATCAACTAGTTATCCAACTATTTATTTATTAATGTCCTCTGGGCGTTGGGGCAGACTCTCTCCTGAGGATCCCTGGGGACGAATGAGCTCGATCGGCAGGCCATCGGGATCGGCGATGAACGCCACTTCATAGACCTGGCCCCCAATTTGCTGGAGCTGGGGCGGCAGCAGCAGGGTAAGGGGCACTTGCGCTCGCAAATGTTCTAGGTAGTTGGCCAGGGATCCCCATTCGGGGCCCACCTCAAAAGCGGGGTGATAGTAGCCCACATAGTGGGGATCCCCAAAGGGATCCGGGGCAGGATGGGGCTGCGGCACTTGCATCAGCTCCAAACGCCCCCAGGGGCCGCGCATCCAGCAGGCCAGCGTGATCCCGGCAGTAAAGCGTTCTTCCACCGCAAAGCCCAGCCCCTCGTAAAAAGCGATGGAGCGGAAGATATCGGCGGTGCGAATGGAAAAATGGTGTAGTTTCATCGTCCTGCAAAGCAGCCAGATGGGGCCAGACCGCTCGGATCATCGCCGATGACGGCTGGTCAAGCGCAGACAGACTTGCTACGCTCCAGAAAAGTAGGCTGTCTATCTTAAGCACCTCTTGCAGTGTATGCTGGCCCGCCCAATCCTTGGGGCGGGAAATGCGACAACCTAAGCCGATTGCTGCCAACCTCAATTATGCCTAAGCTGGTCATTGTCGAATCTCCCACCAAAGCCCGTACCATCCGTGGGTTCTTGCCTGCGGGGTATGAGGTTCAGGCCTCGATGGGACATGTGCGGGATCTTCCCGATTCGGCATCTGAAATTCCAGAAGAATTGAAAGGAGAAGAGTGGAGCCGCCTGGGGGTCAATGTCCACGCCGACTTCGAGCCCCTCTACGTCATCCCCAAGGACAAAAGAAAGGTGGTCAAGGAGCTGAAGGAAGCGCTCAAGAAGGCGGACGAGCTGATCCTGGCCACCGACGAAGACCGCGAAGGGGAAAGCATTAGCTGGCACTTGCAGCAGGTGCTGCAACCCAAAGTGCCCACCCGCCGCATGGTGTTCCACGAGATTACCCGCGAGGCCATTCAGGAGGCGCTGCAAAACTGCCGTGAGGTGGATGAACAACTGGTGCGTGCCCAGGAGACCCGCCGCATCTTGGATCGCCTGGTGGGCTATACCCTGTCGCCGCTGCTGTGGAAAAAAATTGCCCCCAAACTCTCGGCAGGGCGGGTGCAGTCGGTGGCGGTCAAGCTTTTGGTGGATCGAGAGCGGGAGCGGCGCGCCTTCAGAAAAGCCTCCTACTGGGATCTCAAAGCGGAGCTGCAGCCCAAAACGACCGTCGCCGGCCAGCAGGCTGTCTTTCCAGCAGAGCTGGTGAGCTTGGGTGGCAAACGCCTGGCCAATGGGCAAGACTTCGATCCCAGCACCGGCCAGCTCATTGCCGGGCGGGATGTGGTGTTGTTGGATCAGGCCCAGGCCGAGGCCCTGCGGGATCGCTTGCTGGGAAAAGCCTGGATCGTCAGCTCTGTGGAAGAGCGCCCCTCCACCCGCAAACCTGCCCCTCCCTTTACCACCTCCACCCTGCAGCAGGAGGCCAACCGCAAGCTGCACCTGTCGGCCCAGCAGACGATGCGCATTGCCCAAAAGCTCTACGAAGAGGGCTACATCACCTACATGCGCACCGATTCGGTCCACCTGTCGGAGCAGGCCATCCGCGCTGCCCGCGCCTGCGTGGAGTCGATGTACGGCAGAGAATATCTCAGCCCCGAGCCCCGTCAGTACACCACCAAAACCAAAGGGGCGCAAGAAGCCCACGAGGCCATTCGTCCTGCCGGATCAGAGTTTCGCCTGCCCAGCCAAACCCCCCTCTCCGGCCAGGAGCTGGCCCTCTACGACCTGATCTGGAAGCGCACCGTCGCCAGCCAAATGGCTGAGGCGCGGCAGACCCACACCATCGTACTCATCGCCGTAGACGATGCGGTGTTCCGGGCCAGCGGCAAGCGCATCGATTTTCCCGGCTTTTTCCGCGCCTATGTGGAGGGATCCGACGACCCAGAGGCGGCTTTGGAAGATCGGGAGGTGCATCTGCCTCTGTTGCGGCAGGGGGATCCCCTCCGCTGCCAGAAGCTGGAACCCGTTGCCCACGAAACCCAGCCTCCAGCCCGATATACGGAAGCCTCCTTGGTCAAGGTGTTGGAAAGTGAGGGCATTGGCCGCCCCAGCACCTACGCCACCATCTTGAATACGATCATGAGCCGTGGCTACGTCAGGCCGATGGGAAGTGCCCTCGTGCCCACCTACACGGCTTTTGCAGTCACCGAGCTACTGGAAAAATACTTTCCCAACCTGGTGAATACCCGCTTCACTGCCGAGATGGAGCAAACGCTGGACGACATTGCTTCTGGACAGGCGGAGTGGCTGCCCTATCTGCGCCATTTCTTCTTGGGCGAGCAGGGTCTCGAGGGACAGGTGAAGGCGCGCGAGCTGGAAATTGATTCCGGCCTGGCCCGCTCCATCCATCTGGAGAACCTGCCTGTCAAGATCGGCATTGGCCCCTATGGCCCCTATGTAGCAGTTGAAACTGAGTCTGGAGAGGTGCGCGCCAACCTGCCGGAGGATATTCCCCCCGCCGATCTGAGCCCAGAACACATTGCGGAGCTGATCCAGCGGAAGCAAGAAGGCCCCAAGCCCATTGCCTTTCACCCGGAAACCCAGGAGCCAATCTATGTGATCCCGCAGGGCCCCTATGGCCCCTATGTGCAGTTGGGGGAAGTTTCTGAGGACAACAAAAAACCCAAGCGCACCTCTCTGCCCAAAGGGCTGAAACCGGATCAGGTTACGCCAGAGATCGCCTTGGGGTTGCTGAGCTTGCCCCGCACCTTGGGGGAACACCC
Organism: Synechococcus sp. R55.7; assembly: GCF_047461955.1. Lineage (NCBI taxonomy): Bacteria > Bacillati > Cyanobacteriota > Cyanophyceae > Synechococcales > Synechococcaceae > Synechococcus > Synechococcus sp. R55.7. Next base: position 5,477 of record NZ_JANSIC010000120.1, on the reverse strand, counting down.
GGAATCGGGGAAAAAAGTGCAGGCCGGCATTGGCCGCTTCGGCCCCTACGTGGTCTGCGATGGCGATTTTCGCTCTCTGCCCGCCGATGAGGATGTGCTGACCATCAGCCTGGAGCGGGCGCTGGAGTTGTTGGCCCAGCCCAAGAAAGGCCGTGGGCGCGGCTCTGCCAAGCCCTTGCGGGAGCTGGGATCCCATCCTGAGGATGGTGAGCCGGTCAATCTGCACGACGGCCCCTACGGGCTGTATGTCAAACATGGCAAGGTCAATGCCTCTTTGCCCAAAGGGATCCCTGCCGAAGCGGTTACCCTGGAAATGGCCCTGCAGGTGCTGGCCGAAAAGGAAGGCTCTTCTGCAGAGGTCAAGGGGAAAAGCCGCTCGACCGCTTCTGCAGGTAAAGCCCAAGCCAAAGCTGCCTCCAGCAGCCCTACAGCCCAGCAGGCCGGAAATGCTGTGCCGCAGAAGCGGCGTAAAGCGCAAACCACTTCCACTGGCAGCGGGATGGCCAAAGAGCCGCAAGCCCAAGCGAATGGGTCAGCCCAGGTGGGATCCCGTCCCACCATTGTGAAGATCACCCCCAAAGCCCCCGCCTGAGGTCAGCTTCTTGGGGTGCGATGGCCCAAGGTCGCCTGCTCAAGGTGGCTCAGGGATCGGCTATGTAGCAGCTTTGCTGACGAAACAACTGCTCCAAGGGCCACAAGCAGCGGCCACAGCGGCTTCCCGATTGGCAATGCACCCGCATCGCTTCTGCAAACGGCAAGGGATCCTGCTGCTGGCGCTTGAGAATCTGGGCGTGTTCCAGCTCACTGCAGTAGCAGTAGGCAGGATGGCGACGATGGGGGTGTGCAAGGGACACGGGAGTAAATGAGAGTTGGAGTCGGGGCCAACAGCCTTCAGCTCAACGTTATCACCTGGGTGCCGGGGAAGTAGTGATTGAGAATTTGCGGCGCCGTGTAGCCCTGCTCGGCCAAGCCACGGGATCCCCACTGACACAGTCCCACCCCATGGCCGGCTCCGCGATAGGTAAAAAGGTACACTTCCTGCTGGCCGGCCTTTGGCTGGAGACGTTCCCACGTGAAGCGGTTGCTGGGGAGGATCCCCCAACCCAGGGTTTGGCCAAGGCGCAGCACAAACTCTTGGCCAGTCAACAGTTGGGATCCAACGCGGATGCGCAGGGGGCGACCCCAGGGATCCGACTGCACAATCTCCAGATCGCCGTTGCCGAAGGCTGGCTCCAACTCCCGTCGGCTGAGCCGGACGCTGTGAGGGCCATAGAAGGGAGAGGCGCGACACCCGTCACAGATCACCCCTTGTAGGTAGGGGCGGGCGGGTGGGGCAAAAATATCCTGATTGGCGCTGGTGTGGCCCCCACAGGTGGAGTGAAACAGAACCTCTATCGGCTGGCCGGCATGGGTTAGGATCTGCCCTCGGGTTGCCCGCACCGCAGCAGTGGTCGCCGCCGTCTCATAGGCCAGGCCACCATAGAACTGGTGGGCGGTGGAGTCTTGCAATGGCCTTATCGGGGCAGAGGGCCATTCTCTTCTGGGGCCGGGGCACAGATGGGGAACGGCCAAGGTACGGGCCAAGATGGCTTGCGCCTGCAAGGCGGCAGCTGGCCAGTCGGCGGGCATTTCGCTGGGCACCAAAGCCAGCAGATAGTCTTCCAACTTCACCCAATTCACCAGATGCAGGCGACCTAAACCCTTGGGACGAATCTGTACCCAGCCCCGATAGCGACGCTCCTCCCCTGCGAGGGAGCGCAGAGCTCCCCCCTGTAGCCAAAGGGATCCCTGGTAGCGACGAGGCTGTCCCGGCCCGGTCAGCAGGAGCTCTTGGCGGCGAACCTGTAACTTCCAGGTGCCTGTTGGAAAAGGCTGCTGATTCAAAACAAAAGGGCCAACCAGCTCCAACTCGGCCAAGGGATCCGCACTCCAGCGGCTGAACAGCTCCACGGCCAGCCAATCTCCGCGCCCGGACGTTTGGGCCTGCCGAGAGCCTCCCCAAACAGCCCACAGGGATCCCAGCACCATCGCCCCCAACTGTCGTCGCCGCATAGGCCCCATCCGGGCATCCTCTATCGATAGACCATTCCCCCAGAAATACTGTCAAGATGAGCTGGCCAGCAAAGGATCGTATCCCAGTTGCTGGGTAAGCCGGGCGCGGGCCAATTCCCGATATTCCCAAAAGTGTTCTCCTGCAGCGCAGAGGCCCAAATATAGGTTCAGCAGGCTCGGTTTCTGTCGCCAAATCGTCCATAGCTGCCGCCAAAATTGGGCGCGGATTTCGGGATGAAGGATCCCTTGCCGCCAGATGAGTTGTAGAAGCAGATGGATCCCTTTGCGAAGGGGCAGCTTCATCATTTGCCGTCGGCCATCTTTGATGCCGATATTCAGGCATTGTTGCAGGCAGCGAGACAAATATCGTGCAGGATCATACAGTTTCCAAAAACTTTCCAGATACTCTCGGGCAATCTCCGATAGAGAACGGGTGGGAATAAAGTTCATCAGTGTATTTTGATCGCCAAACTCAGTCACGCCGATCCCTTCCAGCAACCGTTCCTCTTTCTTCAAGCGATTCCAGAGCTGTGTGTTTGGCAAAGCCTGTAAAATGCCCAGCATTGGCTGAGGAATACCGGTTTGCTCGACAAAAGCCTGAATGCGCTCCCCTGCTCCTGGCCGCTCTCCATCAAAGCCCAGAATAAACCCAGCATAGATCAGCAGTCCAGCATCGTTGATCTTGCGACAGGCCTCCACCAAAGGGTGGCGGGTATTCTGGAGCTTTTGGGTCATCTGTAAGCTGTCTTGGTCTGGAGTCTCAATGCCCAAAAAGACAGCATAGAAACCCGCCTCTACCATTAACCTCATCAGTTCTTCATCTTCGGCCAGGTTAACCGAAGCCTCTGTCATAAAGGTAAATGGGTAATTGCGCTTTTGGCTCCAAGGGATCAGCTCTCGTAAAAATCGCTTGACGTTGCGCTGGTTGCCGATAAAGTTGTCATCCACCACAAATACCGAACCCCGCCAACCCAAGTCATAGAGAGCTTGCAGCTCGGCTAGCATTTGACTTGGCTCTTTGGTTCTCGGCTTGCGTCCGTAAAGAGAGATGATGTCGCAAAACTCGCAATTGAAGGGGCAACCTCGCGAAAATTGGACTGACATCATGAAGTATTGATCCATACGCAGCAGATCAAACCTCGGCAAAGGACTTTGGGTTACATCCGGTTTTTCCGCAGCCCGAAAAATGCCCGACTCTTGCCCAGCTTCTAGAGCCTTGACAAAGGCCGGTATGGTCACTTCCCCTTCATCCAAAACCAAATAGTGAGCACCAGATTCCAGGGCATCCTGTGGCACAGAAGTTGGATAGGGTCCGCCCACCGCTACTTTTTTGCCCAACTGCACCGCTTTGCGAATGAGGGCGTGGAAATCCTGCTTCTGCACCAACATGGCTGACAAGATCACCAGATCGCACCACTGCCAATCGGCTTCTGTTTCATCAGCTACATTGCGATCCACAAAGCGAATCTCCCAGTGTTGGGGCAGCAAAGCAGCAACGGTGATCAAGCCAAGAGGTGGCATTAGCGCTTTTAGCCCCACCATCTCAATGGTGCGATTGTAAGACCAGAATGATTGAGGAAAACGCGGATAGAGCAGCAACGCCTTCATACCAACCAGCTCCTGAGTTGCAGATCGACCAACTTGATCCCCTACTGGTTTCCTATCGATTTGCTAGGCTTAGATAAAGCAGCCACAGATCAAACGCCTGCTCGCAATATCCTGCTGATGTTAGCCATTGGCAGATCTTGTGCAGGCTA
>NZ_JANSIC010000120.1:0-1568 GCF_047461955.1 Synechococcus sp. R55.7 | reverse complement strand
CTTGTGCAGGCTATCTGTGGAGAATCCTATGGTTCTGCGGCAAAAACTTAGCGGGCAGGGCCAATGGAGTAAAGCTTATCGGGATCCCTTAAAGTTGGTTTTGGTTATCGTCGGGCTGAGTGTTGACGTTCCCCTAGCGTACCCCCTGCAATCTTGAACCAAACCCTGCCCTCTCACGGCTGGGGACGAAGTCAGTTCGGCGCACCTTGCTCAAAAACCTGCTGAACCAAGCCGCTGACGATGGAAAGTACAATTGCGCCGATAAACGCCCAGCCGAAATTATCGATGTTGAAAGCATTCCCGGCCAGCTTATCGGCAATGGCTAGACAAATGCCGTTCAAAATCAGCCAAAACAAACCCAGGGTAAGAACCGTAATCGGCAGGGTGATCAGCCGGAGAATCGGCCTAACCAAACCATTGACCAGACCAATGGCCAGAGCCGCCACCAAAGCCCCGCCAAACCCGGAGACGTGGATCCCGGGCAAAAGCCAAGCCAGGATCATTACACTCAAGGCTGACATCAGCCAGGTGGCCAAAAGAGTTGCCATGCTCCCTCCTCTGCCCTGATGGGGCCGCGATTTTGCCCTCTATGCTAGCTGATCTCCTCAGGGATCCCTTGCGCAGAAACCTCTTCAGGGCTGTAAGTTTGCAGGGCCAAAGCATGAATGCTCCGCCCCATGTGTTCCGCCAGAGCGGCATACACCAGGCGATGTCGCTGTAGGGTCGTTTTGCCGACAAACGAAGGCGACACTACTTGAACTCGGTAGTGCCCTCCTGTCCCGCCCCCGTGGCCGATGTGAAGGTGGGACTCATCCTCCACCTGCACATGAAGAGCCTGCAGCTTCTCCATCAGGTGCTGCCGAAGGTAGTCGGGGGTAAGCATGGCAACCCCTCTGGATGAGATGGGATCCCTTAAGATTGAGCCGTGGCCTTAGCAAAGGCTGCCTCGACCAGCGGACGCAGCTCGTTGCGGGCGTGCATCTCTTGGATGATATCGCAACCGCCCACAAACTCCCCATCAATATAAATCTGCGGGATAGTAGGCCAGTTGGAAAACTCTTTAATCCCCTGGCGGATCTCAGGATCCTCGAGTACGTTAATCGCCGTGTAGGGGAAGCCCAAACTATCCAGCACACGAACGGCGGCATAGGAAAACCCACATTGGGGCATTTCCGGGGTGCCCTTCATGTAGATGAGCACCTTGTGGGTGCGGATTTGCTCACGGATTTTCTCTTCCAAAAGGGGATCCAGCATGGTGTTCAGCCACTATAGCGACAACAGTCGATAGGCAAACTGGCATCCTATCGAGATCTCATTTTCGTCTACTTTTAACATGCTCGACACTTTTCCCACGGTTGGGCCGAGAGATTCTCTCATAGACTCTGTTCTACGGACGCCACCAGCAAGCCCCATTGCCCAGGGCTGGCCCAAGCCCCCAACCTATCCAGGCAGCGACCCCAGGATCCATGTTAATTTCTACACCAACATGGTTAGCGACAGGGTCGGCGACAAACCTCAAACCCTGATTCTTCCGTTGACCCGGTCGATCCCGCTCTGGGCAAGGGTTT
>NZ_JANSIC010000119.1:0-8513 GCF_047461955.1 Synechococcus sp. R55.7 | reverse complement strand
ACGGTGCCGCCCCAGCGTTCCGCGCCGCTGCCACAACCACCACCTCCAGGCAAAGGGAGAGAGGAGCAATTGGGAAGTGTCTTAATCTAACTTGAAACGACTGTGACCCCGCTCTACTTCTCGGAGCTGAGCGCTGTCCCCACCTTCTCCATCAAGTCGTCCAGCTCGCTGTAGTCCGGCAAAGTGGTGTCGATGGCCTGCCCCTGACGCAACACCACCCGGTCATGTTGGGGTCGCGAGAGCAGCTCGTCAAAGCCACGTCCTTTGAACAGCACCAGATCTGCCGGCAGCCCCACCCCAATTTGCCCTCGCTCGGTCAAGCCCATGATGCGGGCAGGGGTGGTGGTGATGGCCTGGGGCCAATCCCCATAGGGGGTATCCAGGTGCAAAATGCGGGTGGCCTCCCGGAACACCTCCAGGCCGTCGTGATCCCCAAAGCCATAAAAGGGATCCCGGCAATTATCGCTGGCTATCATCACCGGCACGCCCAAAGCCTTCAGCTCATGCAACAGCGTCACTCCCCGCCAGCGGGGGGTATGGCCGGGGTTACGGGCTTGCAAATATAGGTTACACATGGGCAGGCTGACCACGGCAATTCCCGCCTCTCTGACCAAGGCCATAGTCTTGTGGGCCACCTCCGGCGGTTGCACGGCCAGGCTACAGCAATGGCCACACACCACCTGATGGGGAAAATCGTTGCGCAAGGCCGCCGCTGCTACGTGTCTCAATGTGAGGGATCCGGGATCATCCGTCTCATCCGTATGAAAGTCCAGATTCAGGCCCCGCTCCTTGGCCAGGGCAAACACCCGATCCAACTGTCGATCCACCTCTGGCCCCATCGCCACCACTCCACCTAGGATCCCGCCCACTTCCGCCACCTTGTCCGCCAGCTTTTCTGCTGCAGGGGTGAGAAAGGTATCCAAGCTCAGAAGCGTGACCGCCTGGAGTTCCAGCTTGCCCGCCCACTCTCGGCGCAACTGGACAAACACCTCCCAGTTGGCCCCCATAACTTGAGGGTTCTCACAGGCCAGATGGGTGCGCACTGCCTGGGATCCATGGGCATAGCTGCAGCGCAAACCAAAGCTGAAGCGACGGTAGAGATCCTCCCGAAACCGCTCCGGATCCCCGTCATAGGCTTGCTTCATCTTCACCCAATCTTCCTGGCCGGCCTGCCTCGCCCCGGCAAAGGTACCATCGGGATTGGGGGTGCGCGGCCACACATGTCCCTTGTCCAGGTGGGTATGGATGTCCACAAAACAGGGCCACACTTGGCCCCGCCTTAGATCCACGCTGGGGATCCCCTGGGGCGGGATCCCTGTTGCCAGCCGGATTTGGCGGATCTGCCCCCCTTCGATTTCCAGATCCAGCAACACCAGGTTATCGCGGTTGGGGACAGCCCCCCGCACCGCCTCCTTCAGTACCGACAGGGGAACCTGAGCATTCAGCAGCCAGTAGTGGGCAACGCCGGGGATCTGCATGGCGGGCAACGAAAAAGTGACTCCCAATCTTAAGGGGATCCGAGCCCCTCAGGAGGAATCCAGTGCTACAGCAGCTAGGCAAACTGGCCCACCACCTGCATGGCAAAGCTGAGCAAAATGAAGGCCAACCAGGGGGAAAAGTCCAAGCCACCAATGGGGGGAATGATGCCGCGGAACAGGTTGAGATAGGGATCGGTGAGTTGGCTGAGCACCGACAGGATGGGGTTAGACCAGTTCAGTTGCGGGAACCAGCTCAGCAAAATCCGCACGATCAGCAGAGCATTGTAAATGACGATGAACTGGTAAAGGGAGCGGAACAGCAAAGACGCGGCAGTGCCGTAGACCAACCCCAGGGAGAGGCCGTCCACCCAAGCGAGAGGAGACAACAAGTGACTGAGCATCATGGTTGGGAAAAGTAGGGAAACAACTCGATCAACTCAACATCCATTAAGCTGAAGCACCTTCGCCAGAGGCAGACCTGGCCCAGGATCGCAACTCAGCCGAGAGAGGATGGCAGAACCTAGAGAGGAAAGCCGCTGCCGCCTCTAGTTTGGCATGGACAGGGATCCCCTGCTCAAGGCTTTTCCTCAACAGCCCTGGAAGAGGTTTCCTTGACGAGCAATTGCGTGCGCATGGCCTGAATCGCCTCGTTTAACTCGGCAATCTTGGCCTCTAGAGTGCGGCGGGCTTGAGCAATGCGTTCTGCCTCATTTTCCCACTTCCTCCAGTCGCTGGACATGGCCGACTCACCTGAAGCACTGAGGCGCGGTCGTTCAGGGGCTACCGAGGTGCCGTTGAGACGATCCGGATCCCGGCGTTGGCCTTCGGCGGATCCCTTGCTGAGTCGAGGGGCAAGCACAAACCCGATCACCCCGCCGATGATCCCTCCCAACAGGGCGCCGGTCACTACACCCGCAATGAAGTCACCTTTCTGATCTGCCACGCTTTTATCCAGCTCAATAACAATAAACTTGAGTCATCTTCTTCCGTTCTACCTTTCCTGTCCCACTCCTGCCAGCAAATCCGACCAAGGTTGAGGTAGCCGCCAGCGGCTGAGATGTTCCAGATGGGCTTGCACCTGATCCCTGAACTCGGCAAGCGTGTGTTGCAGATCGCCGGTCGAGGGTATGGATCTCAGCGTTGCCTGCCAGAGGTAAGCTGGGGAAAGTTCAGGGCTGAGCAACTGCCACAAACGCTGCAGCTCCTCAAAGTGAAGGCGATCATCTTCTGTGAGGGAAAGCACCAACTGGCGACGCAGATCGCGGGCCTCTTCCGACATCAGGTAGCGCAAACCCGTTTGGGCGGTGGGTAACCAATCCAATCCCCCATCGCTGCGGGCAATTTGAATCAGGTTCTCCAGGCGGTTCCAGCGGAACTTACCATCCTTGATCAACACTTGCAGCAGCCGTTGGCGAATACGCGGCGATTCATCCGTCAGCAGGCGCTTGGCCACATAGGGATAGGCCACACCGACGATGCGGAACTGGGGATAGAGGCTGAGGGCTACTCCCTCTTGGGTCACCAAAGAGCGGATCACCAGAGCAAAGTGGGAGGGCACCTGAAAGGGGTAGCGGTACATCAAGTCGGAGAACTGATCTGTGGCCGTTTTGAAGTTAAAGTTGACCACCTCTTGGGTCAGCACGTCTGCCAGCACCTTTTCCAAGGCGGGGATCAGCTCTTGGCGGCCGACATCCGACTGCAAAAAGCCCAGATGAATAAAGTCATCGATCAAGGCGTTGTAGTCGCGATCCACCAGGTGAACCAGAGCATCCACCAAGTACTCCTTCATTTCCTCGGTAAGCTGATCCATCATGCCGAAATCGATGTAGGCCAAGCGACCATCGGCCAGAGCGAACAGGTTGCCCGGATGGGGATCCGCGTGGAAAAAGCCGTATTCCAGCAATTGCTTGAGGGCAGCAACCACCCCGATACGCACCAATTGTTTCACCTCCAGGTTGGCTGCTCGAATGCGCTCCACATCCGTCAGCTTGATGCCGTCGATCCACTCCAGGGTCAGAACCCGGCGGGTGCTGTAAGCCCAGAAGATGCGCGGCACGTACACATCCGGATCGTCGCGGAAGTATTCGGCGAAGCGCTCGCAGTTTCGCCCTTCGTGCAGGTAGTCGATCTCTTCAAAAAGCTTGCGGCCAAACTCATCCACCACCGCCGTCAAAGTACTGCCCAGGTTCAAGGGCAGCCAGGGGCCCAGCCATGTCGAGGCCCAGCGAATCAGGTACAGATCCAGGCTCAACTGCTCTCGCAGATGGGGTCGCTGCACCTTCACCGCCACCCATTCGCCGCTGTGCAACTGCGCTTTGTAAACCTGGCCCAAACTGGCAGCAGCCACCGGCTCTGGAGAGATCTGGGCAAAGATCTCGGCAATCGGACGGCCCAACTCGGATTCGATGCGGGCAAATGCTTGCTCGGAAGGAAATGGCGGCAGTTGATCTTGCAGTTGGGTGAGTTCTTCTAGGTAGTCTTTGCGCACCAGATCGGGGCGGGTGGAGAGGGCCTGACCCACCTTGATGAACGTTGGCCCCAGGTCGGTGAGCAGCTTTCGCAACTGCACCGAGCGCCGTCCCACATTGCGATCAGTGTGTCCCCACAGTTGATCCCAGCGCAAACAGAGGACAAACCACAAGAAAGGCCAGAGAATGGCCAGCGCCCGACCGATCACTTGGGGCAGGCGCCAGCGGTAATAGCGGCAGATCAATTGCGGATCGTAAACTTCCAAAGTGGCAATGGGCGAAGTTCTACTAAACACACTCCAGCGATCTCACAGTCTTTTGTTTTGAAGCTCTTGGTATCCATCTTAACAGAAAAAGCCTCGCCGTTTCTGCGCAAGGGCCTGTCAGCCCCATCCTGCCCCCTTCTCGGCCAGGGCCGGCCTGTTTCCCCCTCAAATGATGGTGTTGTCCGGGATCACCGAGTCTTTGATGATGGTGACGATGCCGTTGCTGATCCAGATCCCTTCCTCTTCCCGCTGCGCTTCGGTGACGTGATCCTTGTTGAGGATGCGGACATTGCGCCCAATGCGGGCATTCTTATCCACGATGGCGTTGACAATGTGAGAGTTGGCCCCGATGCCCACCGGTGGGATCCCTTCCTCCAGCCTGGCCTGCCGCTCTTCTACCGACTCGTAGTAATCGGCTCCCATCACCAGGGTGTTTTCGATGATGGTGTTGGCCTCCAAGCGGCTGCGAATGCCGATGATGGAGTTGCGAATTTGGGCGTTTTTGATGATGCAACCATCGGCGATCATGGAGTTGACAATCTGGGAGTCGAGGATTTTGTTGGGGGGCAAAAAGCGCGGGCGGGTGTAGATGGGCATTTCGCTGTCGAAGAAGCTGAAGGGCGGGTTGGGCTGCTGCACCAGTGCCAGGTTGGCCCGGTAAAAAGCCTCGATGGTGCCGATGTCTTCCCAGTAACCCTGGAAGAGGTAGGCTTGCAGATGGTACTTGCCGATGGCTGCCGGCAGCACCTCTTTGCCAAAGTCGGTGTGCTCCTTGACTTTGAGCATCTCGATCAGAGCTTCTCGCTTGAATACATAGATGCCCATGGAGGCGATGTAGGGCTTGGCTTTGGCTTCTTCCGGGCTGAGGCCGAGGGCTTGGGTGTCCACCTGACAGGCTTTCAGCAGATCTCCTGTTGGCTTTTCCTTGAAATCGACGATGCAACCGTTCTCGCCAAGCTTGAGCAAGCCAAAACCCGAGGCCACTTTTTCTTCACAGGGGAGCACCGCCAGCGTCACATCGGCCCCAACCTGCCGGTGATGGTGGATGAAGGGGCGGTAGTCCATGCGGTAGAGGTGATCCCCAGATAGGATGAGGAAGTCCCGCGGCTTCCAGGAGTCCATCAGCCAGAGGTATTGGCGAACGGCATCGGCGGTGCCTTGGAACCAATCGGGATTGTCAGGGGTTTGTTGGGCCGCCAAAACGTCCACAAAGCCGCCTGTAAAGGGAGACAAGCGGTAGGTGTTGACGATGTGGCGGTTCAGAGAGGCCGAGTTGAACTGGGTGAGGACGTAGATTTTTTCGATGTCGGAGTTGATGCAGTTGCTGACCGGGATGTCGATAAGGCGGTATTTGCCGGCCAGGGGCACAGCGGGTTTGGCGCGGCGCTTGGTCAGGGGATAAAGTCGGGTGCCACGCCCACCTCCCAAGATGATCGCCAGTACATCGCGCATGGTTGTCCTCCACCAGGCTACACCCAATAGCATAGACTGCTGCGGGGCCACCTCAACGACTGTCCTGTCGGATCTGGCCGGGCTGCTCAGAAAGGGGAACAAGTTGGCAAGACAGAATGCAGGGAGAGCTGATGGCGCGCATCCTGGCCTTTACCAACAACAAAGGGGGCACCGGCAAGTCCACCCTCTGCGTCCACGCGGCTCAGTTGACGGCCCAGCGGGGATACCGAGTTTTGCTCATCGATCTCACGTCCCAGGCCACCGCCAGCAGTCTCTACTTGGAAGAGGCCGGATCCTTGCCGGCACCGGAAACGGTTTGGGCCAGCTTACACCCGCAACACCAACGTCCTCTGGAAGAGGTGATCTACTGCACGGACAAGGGAGTGGATGTGGCGCCCTCCCACAGCACCATGGCGGAAGTGGCGGCCCAACTGGCTGCTGCCGGAGAGATGGGGCAGAATCTATTGCAGCGCCAACTGGATCCCTTGCTGCAGGACTACGACTTCATCTTTCTCGATACGCCGGGAGAACTGAATGCCCTCACCGCCAATGCCCTGCGGGTGGCCCAGCGGGTGTTGATCCCGACACGGCTCAACCGCGCCGATTTCTCCTGCACGGAAGTGACCTTGCGCTACATTGAGGCCCTGAAAGGCCAGCTCAGCCACGCCCGCGCCGTTTTGACGATGCTGGACGACCGCTATCTGCCGGGGGGCATTTGGTCGGGATCCCACACCGGGCAATTGTATGTGCAAGCGCAACAGATTTTTGCGGATGTGCTTTCACCCGTTACTATTCCAGATAGCAGCGATTTGCGCATCGCCTTTGACTACGGCTTGACGGTGATGGACTATCGGCCTGGATCGGCGGTGTGTCAGCGGCTGCTGCAGTTTGTTGAACGCGAGGTGCTCTTGTGACTGGATCTGACCGCAGCCTCTTTCCTTCGTCGGGGGAAACTTCCCGCCGCTCCGGCGGAATTCGGCGCAAGGCCGGTGCTAAAACCAGTTCAGAGCCCACCTCCGCAGAGTCTACTCCCACAGGTGAGGAGCCGACAACGATGTCTTCTCAGTCTCCCCCAGAACCAACCCCAGAATTGCCGGAAATTGCAGCCCTCAAAAGCCAACTGGCCGAAGCTCAACAACTCTTGCAAGACTACCAAAACAAAGTCTCTACCCTGCAAGCTCAATTGCAGCAGGTTACTGCCCATCGGGACGAATTGCAAAAGGCGCTGGCGCAGTTGCAAGCGGTTGCGGACGAGCGGGCCAAAACCATCCAGGAGTTACGGAAACCCAAAGAGCAAGCCCCCATCATTCAGCCCAAACCCCAATCCTCGCCTCTGCACGCGCAAAAGAAGATCATGAATCGGCCCATCTTCGACAATGTATCAGCCACCGATGAAAGCATGCCTCCCTATCTGCTGGATTGACTGGGATGGAAGGGATCCCTAAGGGCGTGATTTGGATGGGGTCTCCACCTGTTCTGCTCCCTCCTGTTTTCAGCCCGACCTGTGCTTTTTTCCCTGCTTCCTGGAGATCCGGGATCCGATAGTTGGATATTGGATTGGATAACCTTTGTTCCCGCTGCCCTTCCCATGAGCCAATCTCCATCGACTCTCCCTTCTGGTGATGCCATTCCGCCCCACGGGGGCACCCTGATCAACCGCATTGCCCCGCCTGAGCAGGCGCAGGAGCTGCGTTCCAAAGCCGAACATTGCCCCATCCTCTATCTCGACGAGCGGGCCCAATCGGATCTGGAGATGATCGCCATTGGGGGCTTCAGCCCGCTAACGGGGTTTATGGGGCGGGAAGATTACCAGGCCGTTCTGGAAACAATGCACCTGGCCAATGGCTTGGCTTGGTCGCTGCCGGTCACCCTGCCGGTCTCCTCGGAAGTGGCAGCGGGTCTGAAAGAGGGGCAAATGATTGCCTTGGCCAGTGCCGAGGGCAAGATCCTGGGCCTACTGGAGCTGACCGAGAAGTTCACCTACGACAAAACCCGCGAAGCCCGGCAAGTTTATCGCACCACCGATGAGCAGCATCCAGGGGTAAAGGTGCTCTACGAGCAGGGATCCGTCTATTTGGCCGGCCCCGTCACCCTCCTGCAGCGGGATCCCCACCCTCTTTTTCCGGCCTACCAGATTGACCCGGCCCAATCGCGGCACCTGTTTCGGGAAAGAGGCTGGAGAACCATTGTAGGCTTCCAAACCCGCAACCCCATCCACCGCGCCCACGAGTACATCCAAAAATGTGCCCTGGAAATTGTGGACGGGCTATTTTTGCACCCGCTGGTGGGGGCTACCAAAAGCGACGACATTCCCGCCGATGTGCGTATGCGCTGCTACGAGGTGTTGATCGAAAAGTACTACCCCAAGGAGCGGGTGATCTTGGCCATCAATCCTGCGTCGATGCGCTACGCCGGCCCCCGCGAGGCTATTTTCCATGCTCTCATTCGCAAAAACTATGGCTGTACCCATTTCATTGTGGGGCGGGATCACGCCGGGGTGGGGAACTACTACGGTACCTACGATGCCCAACACATTTTCGATGAGTTCCAGCCGGGGGAGCTGGGCATCATTCCCTTGAAGTTTGAACATGCTTTCTATTGCACCGTCACCGGCACCATGGCCACGGCCAAGACCAGCCCCAGCCAACCCCACCAGCGCATTCACCTCTCAGGTACCAAGGTGCGGGAAATGCTGCGCCGCGGTGAAGTGCCCCCGCCGGAGTTTTCTCGACCAGAAGTGGCCCGGCTGCTGGCCGAAGCCATGCGAGAGCGGGGTTAACCCTGGGAATCTCCCTAAGTGGCAGTCAAAAAGGGCCTGGGACAGACCAGACCCTCTGTATTGAAAGTTG
>NZ_JANSIC010000118.1:7474-8548 GCF_047461955.1 Synechococcus sp. R55.7 | reverse complement strand
AGCCTTCACCTTCTCCTTCTCCAGAAGGACGGTCTCCTGCAGAACCCAAGCCGGAGTCCAGCCCCGAGGCTCAGGAGAGTGAGGCTACAGAGTCTCCTAAGCCAGAATCCCCAGCCCCCCAGCCAGGGGATCCCGGCGGACCGACTCCTTCTCCTTCCCCCAGCCCCTAGGGAAAACTCGATCCAGACCCCGAACAGGCTCAATAGTGTTTTAAGAGCTTCCGATCCCTTAATACCTACTAAATCTAGTGGGCACAAGCGGGGCAGGATGTTAAGCTACTGCCAGTTGCGACCGGATGGGATCCATGAGCTCAACCTTGCAGCCGTTCCTGCATTTGTTGCAGAGGAGTTCCTTTTGGGGGGTGTTGATAGCCGGTGCCGTTACCCCGGTTGCTGCTCAGCAGTTCGAGTTCACCCCTCAGCCGGTGCCCCCCAGGGGGGATCCCGTCCCTACCCTGCCCTTGCTGAGCCCTCCGCCCTCCCCCGGCTCTGCCACGGCCCTGCCACCGGTACCTCAGGTGCCGCAAATGCCGCTGGATCCCACAGCTCCGGCCTTGGATCCGATCCCGGTGGTGCCCGTTCAAGCGGCCCCAGGTGGACAACTCCCCCAAGGCGAGGCCTATTCCTATCAACGTCGGCCCGACCTCAGCCCAGGTGGGGATCTCCCTGGAGCCACGCGGGGCGAGCTGCCTGCCGGCACCCGTATTCTCCTCACGGTCTACCGCCCCATCACTTTCCAGCCCTACCAGGCCATTAACGGCCACCTGGAAGTCTCCGAGCCGGTGGTGGATCGCTTTGGCCAGGTGGTGATCCCGGCAGGGAGTGTAGTGTGGGGCACTTTTGAGCCGGTTTACCGAGAACTGAAGTTGTCTGGCCGGGAGGCGGAGAGCGCCGATCCCCAAGAGCGGGTCGTCGGCAGCCGCTTTGTGGCCAACCGCCTCACCATCGGCTCTTCCACCTACTTGGTGAGAGGCCAATCTGCGCCGCTACCAGTCGGGTTGGATCGCAACGCCGATGTCGGCACAACTGTAGCCCGCGGGGCAGGCTATGGGGCAGCAGGTGGGTTGGCCTTGGG
>NZ_JANSIC010000118.1:0-7374 GCF_047461955.1 Synechococcus sp. R55.7 | reverse complement strand
TTCCATGGCCTTCTGGATCTACGTTGTGCCCCCGCTGGCCGGGCTGGTGATCGGCTATTTCACCAACGACATTGCCATCAAAATGCTGTTCCGGCCCTACCGCCCCTATCGGGTTTTCGGCTGGCGCATCCCCTTCACCCCCGGTTTGATCCCGCAGAACCAACCCCGTCTGGCCAAGCAGATCGCCAAGACCATCATGGGATCCCTGCTCACGCCGGAGGAACTGCACAATCTGGCCCGCAAGCTGCTGCAAACCGAGCGCATGCAAGCAGGGATCCGCTGGCTGCTGGGGGTAGCCCTGGATCGGCTGCAAAACCCTGAGCAACAGCAGCAAACTGCTCAGGTGTTGGCGCGCATTTTAGCCGACCTGTTTAACGAGTCGTTGCCCCGCCTGGTGAAGGTGCTTGCCCGCCAAGAAACCTTTTTGGAAGGGCCGATTAACCAACTGTTCGACCAAGTGTTGCTGGAGCTGCGCCTCAGCAGCGAGCAGGCTAAGCAGCTCTCGGAGTGGATCCTGAAGCAGGCGCTGCCCCCAAAGGTGTTGCGGCAGAACTTGGTGGACTTTCTCACCGATCGCAACATCGAATCCCTTGACGAGGAGTTTCGTGAACGAGCGACCGGCTCCTACTGGGTGGTGGCCAACTTGTTCGGCCTGAAAAATGCCCTGTTGCGCCTGCGCACCTATTGTCTAGAAGAGCCGGAAGGGGCAGAAGCCATCTTGGAAGATCTGCTCAAAGACATCAACGCCTCCCGCCGCCTGACCGAGATCCTGCAGAACCTCTCGCTGCAAAACCTGCCGGTTTCCGCCGTGCGTCAGTTGCGCCGTGCCCTCCGCGACGGGATCCAAGATTACCTGCGCAGCCAAGGGCCAGAGGTTATCAAAGGGCTGGGGGAGACCATCGATTGGGAAAAAGTGGCCAGCCTGGTGTTGGGACGCCTGCGCAACTCCAAGGCGTTGATCACCTCCATCGATCAGATCAGCGCCGACCTGGCTTTGGTCTTGGAGCGCTACCTAGAACGGGATCTCGAATCCCTGATGATGCAGGTGATCCCGGTGTTGAACCTGGATCAGGTCATTGCCGATAAAGTCAACGCCACCTCCCCTGCCGACCTGGAGCAGGCCATCCAGCAGATTGTGCGCCAAGAACTCCAGGCCATCGTCAACTTAGGCGGCCTCCTCGGCTTTTTGGTGGGCTGTGTGCAGGTGCTGTTCTTGCTGGGCTGACGAGTTTGGGTTGGGCTTTGACTTTGGCTATGATATGAGAATGCGATTAACAATTCTCCACACTTCGGATCTCCATGCCAATCTACATCCCTGGAACTACTTCACCGGGATCCCTGCGGAGCACGGTTTAGCCAAGCTGGCCACCCTCATCAAGCGCGTGCGAGCAGCCAGTGAGGATCCCGTCCTGCTCATCGACAGCGGCGACACCATTCAGGGATCCCCCTTGGGCACCTACTATGCGCAGGTGGAGCGCGTCTCTCCCCACCCCTTGGCCCATGCCCTCAACGCCCTAGGCTACGACGCCTTTACCCCTGGCAACCACGACTTTAACTTTGGGCTGCAAGTTCTCCAGGATTTTATCGGCGATCTCCGCTGTCCGGTGCTCTGCGCCAACATCCTCCGCCAGAATGGGGATCCCCTCTTCCAGCCCTACCTGATCCGGGAATTGGCCGGGGTTCGCGTTGGCTTGCTAGGGCTGACCACCCCCCGCATCGACACCTGGGAGCGACCCGACTACATTGCGGGGCTGCGCTTTGCCCCCTTGTTGGAGACCGCCCGACACTACCTATCGCTGCTGCGACCTCAGGTGGATGTTTTGATCTTGATCCTGCACAGCGGCCCCAACCAATTGCCCCCCCTGCGCACCCCTGAGCATTGGCACAACCCAGATCGCTCCGGCTGGTGCAGCAACAAAAGCCTGGCAGGGGAAAACGAACTGTTGGCCCTGGCCGAACTGGACGGCATTGACGTCATCCTCTCCGGCCATACCCACCAGACCATCGCCGGTCTGGGGGGATCCCCAGCTCTAGTGGTGCAGCCCGGCTATTGGGGCAGCCACCTCTCCCAGGTATCCCTGGAGCTGGAGCGCCAGGGCAGCCGCTGGCAAATCATCAGCAAAAGCGCACAGCTCCTCTCCGCCGAAGGGATCCCTCCCGATCCCGAACTCTTGGCCTTGACAGAGCCCTATCATCAAGCCACCCTGCGCTACATCCGTCAGCCCATTGGCCAAGCCCGTTCTGCCTATAGCGGCGGTCTGGCAGCCCGTCTGGGGGCCAACCCTCTGGCAGAGCTGCTCCATCAGGCCCAATTGCAAGCAGTGCGGGAGGCAGGATTCCCCGCAGAGCTCTCCCTGGTCAACATCTGCAGCAGCGCCGGCCTGTCAGCAGGCCCCATCTCCCTGCAAGATGCCTACAGCCTCACCGTCTACGACAACACCCTCTGCGTTTTGGAGATCACCGGAGATATTCTGCGGCGCGCCCTGGAACAGACTGCCGGCTATTTTCGCCAGTTGGATCCCAATCACCTTCCCGCCGATCCTGCTGCCGTCGTGGCCCCCGAAGCCCGCGGCTACACCTTCGACCTCTACCACGGCATCGACTACTGCTTCGATCTCACCCGCCCCGTAGGAAAGCGCCTGGTGACCTTACAATTCCGCGGACAGCCGGTGGAACCAGCACAGACCTTTCGCCTGGCCATTAACCACTACCGAGCCGGCGGCGGCGGCGGTTACAGCATGTTCCAAGAAGCCCAAACCCTGTGGATCTCAGCCGATAGCATCCGCGACTTTCTGGTCTACTATATTCACACCCACTCCCCCATTCAACCCATCTACAGCCCCAACTGGCGCCTAATCCCCGACTTGGCCAAGATCTACTTCCCCGATTGCCTGGGCCGGCCACGGGAACATCTGCTGGTCGGCTAGGAAAGAAAAGATATTGACTTCAACTGGCTGAAAGAGAACCCGGTAGAATACGATCAACACAGAGCCTGGTTTGGCTGAGTGCAGCGGCGGTTTTGAAACTGCCAAACTGGGGATATCCGAGTCACTGCTCATTGCTAACACTTGCCGACATCGCCCATGACTGCCGAAGAGAAGCAACCGATGGCCCCAGAAGATACCTATCCTGAACTACAGGAAGAAGAGATCGACGTAGAGGCAGAGCTGGAGAAGCTGATTTTGGAAGATAGCGAAGCAGAAGCCGGTACCTCCTCCGGAGAAACCGCAGCTGAGCCTTCTCCAGATCCCGGTGAAGCTCTCAAGCAGCTCCAGCACGAGTTGGAAGTTGTCCGCCAGCAACTCAAAGAGAAAGAAGACGCCTACCTGCGCCTCTACGCCGATTTTGAAAACTACCGGCGGCGTACCCAGCGGGAAAAAGAAGAGTTCAGCCAAAAAGAACGGCAGAAATTTGTGCTGGAGATCTTGCCTGTTGTGGACAGCTTTGAGCGGGCTCAGCAGCAGCTGAAGCTGGAAACCGACCGCGAGCGGGAGTTGCACAACAGCTACCAGAGCGTCTACCGCCTGCTGGTGGAATGCCTGAAGAAGATGGGCGTCTCCCGCATGAAATCGGTGGGCCAGCCCTTCGACCCCAACCTGCACGAAGCCATAGCCCGTCAGCCCAGCCCAGACTATCCCGAGGATGTGGTAGCCATCGAATATCAGCCGGGTTACAAGTTGGGGGACTTGGTGATCCGTCATGCCATGGTGGCCGTCTCGGCGGGCAGCCCCAGCTCTGAACCATCCCCCCCAGCCCAAGCCACCATCGAAGCTGGTCCGGAAAACACGCCCGCCTCTCCCCAAAACCCCCAACCTTCCTAGCCAAACTTGCTCACTTGAACCTTGACAAACAGAGCCAGAGCAGTCTCAGAAACGCTACAGTAAAGCTACGGAGACGAAAGCAACGTCTGAAGGTTTCTGCGGGATTCTGGGCAGAATGCTTTTAAGATCCGTGGAATTGCGTTCTTGAGTTGAGACTTGGCGCACGGGAAGAGGGGGCTATGGGTAAAGTCATCGGGATTGACCTGGGAACCACCAACAGTTGCGTGGCGGTTTTGGAAGGTGGTCAGCCCGTTGTGATCACCAACGCCGAGGGAGGGCGCACCACCCCCAGCATTGTCGGCTTCGCCAAGAACAACACCCGCTTGGTGGGCCAACTGGCCAAGCGCCAGGCGGTTACCAATGCCGAAAACACCATCTTCAGCATCAAACGCTTCATTGGCCGCACCTTTGCCGAGACCGAAGATGAGCGGAGGCGGGTTCCCTACAAAGTCATCCCCGGTCGAGACAACATGGTGGAAGTGGCGGTGCAAGATCGCGCCTACACTCCGCAGGAGATCTCCGCCATGATCCTGCAAAAGCTGAAGGCCGATGCGGAGGCCTATCTGGGGGAGCCGGTGACCCAAGCCGTGATCACCGTTCCCGCCTATTTTACCGATGCCCAGCGGCAGGCCACCAAAGATGCGGGCACCATTGCCGGCCTGGAGGTGCTGCGCATCATCAACGAGCCGACAGCAGCCGCCCTGGCCTATGGCCTAGACAAACAAGATCAAGACCTACGCATTCTGGTTTTCGATTTGGGTGGCGGCACCTTCGATGTCTCGGTGCTGCAACTGGGCAGCGGCGTGTTTGAGGTGCAAGCGACTGCCGGCAACAACCACCTGGGGGGGGATGATTTCGACCAAAGAATTGTCGATTGGCTCATCCGTCAGTTTTTGGAGACGGAAGGGATCGACCTCTCGCGGGATCGCATGGCCCTGCAGCGGATGCGGGAGGCTGCTGAGAAGGCCAAAATTGAGCTGTCCAGCACCCAGGTTACACTCATTAACCTGCCTTTTATCACCGCCGACGATTCGGGGCCCAAGCACCTGGAAGTGGAGCTGACCCGCGGCAAGTTTGAGGAGTTGGTGCGGGATCTGGTGGAGGCCACCGTGGAGCCTACAGAACAGGCGCTGCGGGATGCTGGCCTCTCCCCTGCAGACATCGACCGCGTGCTGCTGGTGGGCGGCTCTACTCGTATTCCCGCTGTCCAGGAGAAAATTCGGCAAATCTTCAAAAAAAACCCAGATCGCTCCGTCAACCCGGACGAGGCGGTGGCCCTTGGCGCTGCCATCCAGGCAGGCGTGGTGGGTGGAGAAGTGAAAGATCTACTGCTGCTGGACGTGATCCCTCTCTCGATTGGGGTGGAAACGCTGGGGGGAGTCTTCACCCGCATCATCGAGCGCAACACCACCATTCCCACCAGTAAAACCCAGATTTTCTCCACTGCCACCGATGGCCAGAGTGTGGTGGAGATTCACGTCCTGCAGGGAGAGCGGGCCATGGCCAAAGACAACAAAACCTTGGGCCGCTTTCAGCTGACCGGGATCCCGCCGGCTCCCCGTGGGGTGCCCCAGATCGAGGTTTCTTTTGACATCGATGCCAACGGGATCTTGAAAGTCTCGGCTCGGGAAAAGGGGACAGGAATCGAGCAGAGCGTCAAGATCACCAACAACGGTGGCTTGAGCAGCAGCGAGATCGAGCGAATGCGTCGGGAAGCGGAGGCCTATGCCGAAGAAGATCAGCGCCGGCGGCAGTTGGTGGAAGCCCGCAACCAGTCGGACAGCCTGCTCTACAACTACGACAAAACCCTGCAGGAGCATGGCAATCGTCTCAGCGAAGCTCGAATCCAGCGGGGGGCTCAAGTGGCGGGCACATTGAGGGCATTGCTGGCAAATGATAACGTAGACTTAGCAACTTTACGGAACGCAATGGAAGAACTGCGGGCTGTCCTGCTGGAGATGGGTAGCGAGATCTATGGAGCTCGCTGAGGATTCTAGGCAACTGCTTGCTCTCCCCCAGCTCCGGTGCCTTGTAGGTCTGCTTCGGTTGTGCTGCCTGACAAGTTGCATCTCAAGTGTGTCTGATGTTTTGATCTTTAACCTCTTCTGAAGCGCTTCTATGGCTCGCGACTACTATGAAATCTTGGGGGTTAGCCGCGATAGCTCCAAAGAGGAGATCAAGCGCGCCTATCGACGGTTGGCTCGTAAGTACCACCCGGATGTCAACAAGGAGCCAGGCGCCGAGGAGCGCTTCAAAGAGATCAACCGTGCCTATGAGGTGCTCTCTGATAATGAGCTGAAAGCCCGCTACGATCGCTTTGGAGAAGCGGGTTTGAGTGGAGCTGCTGCGGCAGCAAGTGGATTCCAGGATTTTGCGGGGATGGGTGGCTTTGCCGACATTTTCGAGAGCTTTTTCACCAACTTTGCAGGGGCAGGAGCCAGCTATGCCCGCAGTCGCCAGGGGCCGGTACGGGGCGATGATCTGCGCTTTGACCTAAAACTGGAGTTTCTGGAAGCCATCTTCGGCGGCGAAAAGCAGATTCGCATCAGCCACTTGGAAGTCTGCAACGTCTGTGGAGGCAGCGGGGCTAAGCCCGGTACGGAGGTGAAAACTTGCCCCACCTGCGGGGGCGGTGGTCAGGTGCGACGGGCAACCCGCACGCCGTTCGGCAACTTCACTCAGGTCTCGGTTTGTCCCACCTGTGGTGGCAGCGGTCAGGTGTTGGAAGAGCCCTGCTACAACTGCAATGGCGAGGGCTTGGCCCAAACCACGAAGAAACTGCGCATCAACATCCCAGCCGGCGTGGATAGTGGCACCCGTTTGCGGGTTTCTGGGGAAGGCGATGCCGGTCGGCGCGGTGGCCCGCCCGGGGATCTCTACGTCTACCTGTTTGTGGAACCGGATCCCGACTTCCAGCGAGATGGCCTGACCATTCTCTCGGAGGTGCGGGTGAGCTATTTGCAGGCCATCTTGGGGGCCAAGGTCTCTGTGCCCACCGTGGACTCGAAAGCCGGCCTGGAGGAGGAGGTGGAGCTGACCATCCCAGCCGGATCCCAGCCGGGTACAGTGCTGACCCTGGAGGGCAAGGGGGTACCTCGCATTGGCAACCCGATGTCTCGGGGCGACCACCAAATCACCTTGGTGGTGGAGATCCCCACCCGCATCAGCTCAGAAGAGCGGGAATTGCTCATGCGCCTGGCTGAGCTGCACGGAGAACGCATCAACAAGCGGGATGGTTTCTTGGGCGGGTTGTTGCGGGGGCTGGCCCAGATGCCTGGCAACCGGGAGCGTGAGGAAGAATGACTGCAGAGGCTGTTTCGTCGGAAGAGGTCAAGTTTATCCTTGACCAGCGCGGGATCCCTTGCCCACTTAACTACGTGCGGGCGAAGCTGCGCCTGGAGCGCATGGCTCCTGGAGAACTGCTGGAGCTGTGGCTGGATGCGGGAGAACCTCTGGAGCAGGTGCCCAACAGTCTAGCCATGGCCGGGCATCGGATTGAGGGACAGGCAGCTTCCCCCGAAGGCCATTACATTCTCTGGGTGCGTCGCGGCAC
>NZ_JANSIC010000117.1:6253-8595 GCF_047461955.1 Synechococcus sp. R55.7 | reverse complement strand
CTGACCAAGGGATCCCCCAGCTTGGAGGGGAGCGACAAAAGTCCAGGAGATCTAGGCTACCACCGGATGCTGTCGATGACTTGCCGCAAGATCTGGGCCGAGCGGTGCAGCTGCTTGCGCTCGCTCTCGGTGAGGGACATGGCCAGCGTGCGTTCCACCCCCTGCCGCCCGACCACTCTGGGCAAGCTGAGACAGACCTCTGGCAGATCGTACTCCCCTTGGGTGAGGCTGCTCACGGTTAAAACGCGGTGTTGATCCCGCAGCAGGGCTTGGACAATTTGCGTCACCCCTAACCCGATGGCGTAGCTGGTGGCCCCTTTGCGACGGATGATCTCGTAGGCAGCGTTGCGCACCTGCTCGAAGATATCCCCCAAATAGGCGGGATCCCAGTCCGGCGAGAGTTCCCCAATCGGGGTGCCGGCGATGTTCACCTTGCTCCAAACGGCCACCTCGCTATCTCCATGTTCGCCGATGATGTAGGCGTGCAGGCTACGCGGATCCACCCCCAGGCGCTCCGCCAAAAGGTACCGGAAGCGGGCTGTGTCCAAAACCGTCCCCGACCCGATCACCTGCCCTGCCGGCAACCCCGACAACTTCAGGGAAACGTAAGTCATGATGTCAACGGGATTGCTCACCACCAAGAGGAGTGTGTCAGGGCAATGGGCCATCAAGGCCGGGATCAAGCCTTTGAAGATCTCGACGTTGCGCTGCACCAAATCCAAACGGGTTTCTCCAGGCCGCTGCTTAGCCCCTGCCGTTAAAATCACCACGTCTGATCCGGCACAATCCGCCAGCTCCCCTGCCCGTATCCGCGTCGGCTCCACAAAGGGGATCCCGTGCACCAGATCCATCACTTCCCCTTCCAGCTTGTTGCGGTCGATGTCGTGAAGGACCAGCTCATCCAGAGTGTTCTGGATTACCATCGAGTAGGCACAGGCCATGCCTACCTGGCCGGCGCCGATGATGGATCCCTTCAAAAGGCGGCGAGAAGTCAGCCCCTCGACCTGCTGCTGGGAGCGCTGCTTGGGTTGGTGCTTAGAAACAGTCATGGCTGCAGCCGCTACTCTTCGTTCTCCAGCTTAAGCCTGCCTAGAGGAAGAAAAAAACAGGCTACCGCTCTCCAGAAGAACTGGAAAGGCGAGAAGAGGCAGGATCGGTTGCCGCAGCGGACTGGATCCATCTGAAACAATAAAAACAATAAATAGCCCTCTAACCTTCAACAGTCCTCAACCCGGCTGCTGGGTTAGCCGCTGCCAAAGCTGCGGAGGAATGCGCTCGTGAGGACACTTTAGGGACTGAATCTGAGCTAAATCTTCCGGCATGTAGTGCAAGGCTACCCGCGCTGCCGAATCCAAAAGGCTGCGCCGTCGTCGGTTACATTGCTCCGCTTCTCCCAGAAACACGTCCAGCCAGCCATCTCGCTCTTGGTAGCGAATCCTCAAAGCAGAGAGAGAAGGCAGAGCAGAGGAAACTTCTTTGCGGTAGAGCCGAAAGCCCTGCTCCAGACTCCAGCCCAACCACCACTGAGGCGCCAATTGCCCCAACTGCCTACACCACACCCCCGCCTGAACCTGTTGCCATGCCATGCTTGCCACTCCGCAGCTTGTTCTCCTGAGAAGACTTAACTGCAAATCTTTAGCAATTGCTACTTGGGTAAGCACTCTACCAGACTCCTCAAGCTTAATGCAAGTCTTTATCAAAGAGGATCCCTACTTTGCCGGCACGCTATTGAAAGCTAATCTCAATAGAGCTATGCTGTTACTCGGTTGAGTGGTGGAGTTGTATCCATCAGTCTTCCTCTCTTGCCTTGGATGCATCGGGGATCCCACGCCCGCGGAATTAGCCATCCTGGGTCTGGCAGGGATCCCTTTTCCAGGGCTAGCTGAGGTTCTTTCTAATGAGAGCAGTTCTAACTAATAGGAGCCTGGTTCCTTCCCAAGCGTGTCGATGTACGGGTAGAACAAGTTCGGGAGCCAGAAGCGGTTTAACCTTGAAAACGGCGACGCATAGCCCTTCACGTCGGCAGGACAGGCTTTTTAATAATTCTTTTAATTAACCTCAAGAGTTGCTTCAAAGAATATCCCCTCCGGAGCACCCAAAAGCCCGTGCCAGCCCGGGGATCTTTTGTATCGAGAGACACACAAACTCCCCCAACAATTCCATAGGATGACCGTAGAATGGCAGAGACAGCGTGAATTCATAGCTGTTTTTTTCGGCTTGCCCTCCCCGTTGCCCGAGCGTCTACTGGGTGTTCCTAGCCTATGGTTGAAAGGGGGACTGCTGGGCCAGACCAGGCTGGCAGCGTTTATGATGCGCTGACGCGGGCCGATCTGTGGAATCCC
>NZ_JANSIC010000117.1:0-6153 GCF_047461955.1 Synechococcus sp. R55.7 | reverse complement strand
TCTGTGGAATCCCCAGGTCATGTACCGTGGGCGCCCGGTACAGGCTCGGGGACGGGCTGTGCTGCGCACCATGTTCGAGAGCGTCAGCGATGGGTTGTTTGTCCTTGAGTGTCTGCCCCCGGAGCCAGAAAGAGGCTCACCTCAACCGCGCTGTCGGTTTTTGGTGGGTAACCCGGCTTTTTGCAGGATGTTTTTTCTCTCCTCTCGACCTATCGAGGGAGAAGAGCTCCAGAGTTGTCTACCGCCTTCTCTGGCTGCGCAGATTCAACTGCACACCGAACACTGCCTCAGCCATGGCCGGCAAGTGAGCTTTGAGCTGAGCCTAACGGCCTCTGCCGCTCCCGACCCAGAGTCGACCCATGTTCTAATCGTTACCCTTTCTCCAGTAGTTGAGGAGAACAAGCCAATCAGCCGAATTGTCGGCTCCTGTCAGGACATCACAGCACGCAAGCAAGTGGAGTGGCAGCTACAGCGCAGCCAAAAGCAACTGTTGGAGCACAACCGGGCTCTGATGGAGCTCACCCGGCACAAAGCCCTCAGCCAAGGAGACTTACAAGCTGCTCTGCAACAGATTTGTACTACAGCCGCCCATACCCTGGGGGTGGCACGGGTGGGGGTCTGGCTCTACACGTCGGAGCGCTCCAGCATTCGCTGCATCAATCAATTCGAGATCACCCCAGACAACCCCGAGGGATCCCATACTCAAGGGGCGGAGATCTGGGCCAAAGACTATCCCCGTTATTTTCAAGCCCTGGAGCAAGAGCGCACCATTGCTGCCGACCAAGTGGTGGCGGATCCCCGCACCGCCGAGTTCGGCAATTCCTACCTGACAGCAATGGGAGTGGTCTCGATGCTGGATGCCCCCATTCGACTGGAAGGACGGATGGTGGGTGTTCTCTGCCACGAGCACATTGGATCCCCTCGCCACTGGACCTTAGAAGAGCAAAACTTCGCCGGATCCCTGGCGGATTTGGTGTCTCTGGCCCTCGAGATCTCGGAGCGCCGGCAAGTGGAAGAGGAGCTGCGCCAGGCTGAGGAGCGCTATCGCAATTTTTTCGAGAATGCGGTAGAGGGCATTTTTTTCACCGATGCGGCAGGTCGGTATCTCTCCGCCAACCCGATGCTGGCCCAGATCTGCGGCTACAGCTCCCCCGAAGAATTGATGCGCGAAGCGAAAGAGGCGGGCAAGCGGCAGCTCTATGTGGATCCCAGCCAGTGGGAAGAATTTGTGCGGCTATTGCAGGAACAGGGATCCGTACGCGGCTTTGAGTACCGGCTGCGGCGGCGGGATGGCTCGATCATCTGGGTCCGAGAAAAGGCCCGTTTGGTTAAAGATAAAGCCGGAAATATCCTCGGCTATGAAGGCATCTGCGAAGACATCACCGCCCAAAAGCAGAGCTTAGCCTACATGGAGTTTCGCGCTCATCATGATGCCCTGACAGGTTTGGTGAACCGCGAATCCTTTCGGGAGCGGCTGCAGCAGGCCCTGCAGCAATACTACAGTGAATCTCTGGCCCTCTTCTTTGTGGATTTGGATCACTTCAAAGACATCAACGATACCTTCGGCCACGGTGTCGGCGATGCCCTGTTGCAGGGGGTAGCCGAACGGCTAACCAAGTGCGTTCGACCTGGAGATATCGTCGCCCGCTGGGGAGGGGATGAGTTTACCCTGCTGCTGCCCCGAATTGGCAGCCCCACAGTGGCAGCGCGTCTGGCTCAGCGGATTGTCGATGCCTTTCAAACTCCCTTCTCCTGCGAGGGCCATTCCCTTTCCGTGACCTGCAGCATCGGCGTCGCCCTCTACCCCCAAGACGGCGTAGAAGTGTCCACCCTTTTGCACCATGCCGACTTGGCCCTCTACCAGGTCAAGGAAAATGGCCGCAGCGGCTTTCAGCTCTACCGGCCAGTTTCAGGGATCCCGGCAGCAGTCCGCAACACTATCCTGTAAGCTGGTTGGGTCAGAGGCCCTTCTGGTTTGTGATTTGTGCATCCAGGTCGTAGCTATCGCCGTCTCATTCCCTTCATTCGGCCCCATCTGTGGATGTTGTTGCTGGGGCTAACCTGTACCCTTGGCTTTGTGCTAACCATGCCCGCCCTCGCCTACTTGATCGAGTGGGTGGCCCGCTCCATTGGTGCCGGGGATCTGGGGCAATTGCGGATGCTGGCCTTGATTGGGGTGGTGTTTTTCTTGGTGCGCGGCGCTTTTCAGTATGGCCAAGACACCCTGATGGCGAGGGCCTCCTTGCAAATGGTTTTGGAATTGCGCCAACAGATTTATGCCCACCTGCAGGCACTGGATGTGGACTATTTTTCCGGCAGCCGCACCGGCGATCTGGTCTATCGCCTCACGGGGGATCTGGATCGGGTGGGAGAGGTGGTGCAGCGGTTTTTCCATCGCTTCATCCCCAGCGTGCTCACCATCTTGGCGGTGGTGGCCTACCTGTTCTATCTCAACGGCATTCTCACCTTGACCACCTTGCTGATAGCCCCCCTGATGGGAGCCTTGATCAGTTGGTTTGGGGATCGCCTTTTGTTTCGCTCCCGCCTCAACCAAGAGAAGATGTCGGATTTGGCCGCCCTCTTGACTGAAGTGTTTGCTGGCATCAGCCTCACTCGCGCCTTTGCGGCTGAGGACTACGAAATTCGCCGCTTCAGTGCCATTGCCGAAAGCAACCGCCTGGCCCGGTTTCAGACCGAACAGATGAGAGCCATCCAAGACCCGGTGGTGGGTTTTCTGTACGCCATGAGCGTGTTGGGGGTGTTTTGGGTGGGCGGCTGGCAAATTAGCCAGGGCAACCTGACCGGCAGCCAGTTTCTCGGCTTTATCGCCGGTGTTGCGATGTTGATCGACCCTATTGTTCACATCACCAACAACTACAGCGAGCTGAAACAGGGTGAGGCTTCGGTGGAGCGGATTTTCGAGCTGCTAAACACCCGCTCCCAAATCCGGGAGCTGCCCGGGGCCCGCCCCATGCCTCCCATTCAGGGTTGGGTGGAGTTCGACCAAGTTTCCTTTGCCTACAAACCGGATCAGCCGGTGCTCAAACAGATCAGCTTTCAGGTGTCTCCCGGCGAGATTGTGGCCCTGGTGGGATCCTCCGGCGCCGGCAAATCCACCCTGGTGAGCCTGATTCCCCGCTTTTACGATCCCCAGCAGGGCTGCATCCGCATCGACGGCATCGACATCCGCACCGTCACCCTCAAGAGCCTGCGCCGGCAGATCGGCATTGTGCCGCAGGAGATCACCCTGTTTTCGGGAACCATTGCCAGCAACATCGCCTACGGACAAGAGCATTTTGACCTGGAAGCGGTACGCCAGGCGGCCCAGGTGGCCAACATCGACACCTTTATCGAGAGCTTGCCCGATGGCTACGCCACCCGCGTGGGAGAACGGGGGGTCACCCTCTCCGGTGGACAACGGCAACGGCTGGCCATTGCCCGCGCCGTGCTCCTCAACCCCAAGATCTTGATCCTGGACGAGGCTACCTCGGCTTTGGACAACGAGTCGGAAGCGTTGGTGCAGGAAGCACTGCAACGGCTGATGCAACGCTGTACCGTTTTTGTGATTGCCCACCGCCTCTCGACGGTACGCACTGCCCACCGCATTTTCGTCTTGGAGCAGGGGCAATTGCTGGAGCAGGGAAATCACCGAGAATTGCTGGGCAAAGGGGGTCGCTACGCCCAGTTTCACCTGCGCCAGTTTCATTGAACCCTTGGCCTCTGGATCTCCTGGATCTCCCATGCCTGCCAGAAGGGCCGGTAAAACTCCGGATCCGCAGGCGCTCCCCCCGGGATCCCACAGATGGCCGCTGCAAATTGCACGGCTCGTTGCACCAGAATCGCCTCCGGCCATCCCCGCAACAGCCCCAGGATGGCCACGGCGCTAAATGCATCTCCCGCCCCCACCGTATCCACCAGCTGAGGCGCGGGCACTGGGTCGGCCCGATAGACCTGAGCAGGGGTGATCAGCAGCGCGCCTGCCGCTCCCAAGGTCAGAAATAGACCTTTCAGGTTCAGATGAGCCTGGAGGATCTGTCCTTGCTCCAGCAGGTCTCCAGGAGGGATCCCTTCCAGTTGGGCCACTTGCTCCAGCTCTGCCTGGTTCAGCTTCAGCCAAGTGCAGGTGCGCAGCATCTCCTGGATGGCGTCTGGATGCCACCAGGGATCCCGCAGGTTGAGATCCAGAAACACGGGACAGCCCAAAGCGGGGATCCCCTCTTGAAAGTGGCGATGGGCTGCCTCCCGGCGGGCTGCCAAGCTGCCCCGGTAGAGCAGGCTGGGCTGGAGAGCTTGCAGAGCCCCGATATCCAACTGGATGTAGTCGTAGGCTTGGTCGGGCAAGATGGCGAAGGTGGGGATCCCTTGCTCATCCAGGGTTACTTGAACCTTGCCGGTGGGGTGAACAGAATCCTGCTGCAGACCCTCCAGGCGCAGCCCCTGCCGTCGCAAGGCCCCCAGCAGCTCTCTGGCGGCCTCGTCTTGGCCAACACGACTGAGCAAGAGGGGATCGGATCCCAGCCCCTTGAGGTTCCAAGCCACATTCAAAGCTGCTCCGCCCAGCACAATCTCTGTGGGGAAGCAGTCGAAAAGCACCTCCCCCAAGATGAGCGGCAAACCCAGGGGCACATGAGAGGGATCCATCTTGAGCACTCAGCTAGAAATCGCAGGAGCCCCGTGCTGTACCGGTAGGATCAGTGTCGAGAGGAAAGTCCGCCTCCATGGTTATAATTGTACTGCGGACACCAGAAACGGTTGTTTAAGGCACTGGTAACGGTCGATTGGGGGTGCTGTAAACCACCCCAGAGGCTCGTGGTTGGCTTGCCAACTGCAGGGCTACTAAAAGCCCGCTCTGTACTGCTTTAGCGGTCGGAGTCGGGTAGTTTACGAAGCAGCCGTTGACGTCCGCGGTGCGGAGCCCAATCCCTGGAGCTCCAGGATCTGCTGATAGGTGTTGCTGCGGAACCAACGCTCGATTTCTCTGGCCCGTAGCACCGGCAGCGGATGGGTGCGCCCCACCGTTTGCATCTGCTTCAGCTCCATCTGCCACAGATCCCCGTCCAGCTCGTCGTAAGTACGGGCCTGCTCCAAAAAGGCGTCCACGTTCAGCTTGGAGGCCAATTGCGGGGATCCCCCACACAATTTCATCAACACCGAGATCACCGTCTTGGCATCTTGGGCTACCAACAGCGCCGCCCGGTCACAGGTAAACTCGGCACACCGCAGCCAGTGCATCAGTTGATCCTGCAACGCCTGATAAAACAACCCCCCGAAGGGGAGCAAGCTGGTGGAGAGCATGAGAATGTTGGCCATCGTCAAGTAGACCCCGTGATTGCACTTCAAGTGGCCCAACTCATGAGCGATCACGGCCTGAATTTCCGGCGGCTCCAACAGATCCAGCAGAGAGCTGTGCAAGACAATGAAGGGCTTTTTCCCCTGCATGGCAAAGGTGTAAGCATTGGGCGTGGGGTTCTGCCGCACGTAGAGCTGGGGCACCTCCAGATCCAAGATGCGACAGGCCTGCACCAAAAGCTGATGAATTTCCGGCAACTGATGCTCGTTAATTTGGATACTAGAAGCAATGTTGTCCAGATAAAATATCTGTCCTGCCGTTGAGCCAAGCCAATTTTGAATCAGCAGGCCCAGCCCCGGCACTTGCTGCAGAGAGCGGGTGGCTTGCAGATCCACGGGATGACGAAATTGGTCGGCCCGCAGGCCCAACAGAATGCGAGGTTCTCGTTGAATGGACGACATAGACAATAGACAACAGAGGGAGAAAGGACTTCGGTTACAACTCGTAGGGCACAAACTGGCGGTGGCGATTCAACAAAAATAGCCGCTCCGGCGGCGGATCCGGCAGGGTCGGCTTGTCAGTAAAATCAAACGGGTTTTCTCCAGAGGGGATCTCCCAATAGACCACATGATCTTGAATGCGAGTGCCATCGGTAACAAAGCGCCCGGTATCGGCGGCAGCACGCTCAGCGCGGCGATAGAGTCGCCCTTGCCAGGTCAAGTGCGGGGGCAGCCCCAATCCCAAAAACAGTTGCTGCTGACTTGATTCCTGGTTGAACACCGCCTGCGGGCAATCTGCCCAGATCCTTGCCAGATCTGCCGGTTGGGGAGCAGCATGAGCCTCTGCATCGGCTGGAGTTACCT
>NZ_JANSIC010000116.1:7177-8600 GCF_047461955.1 Synechococcus sp. R55.7 | reverse complement strand
AGTACCCCTGACTTCCAACCTCTACAGCTCCCAGAGCCATTGAGGCCTAAGCCTCAGCAAATGCCCTTCTCCAGCCCCCCGACAGCACCTGCAAATCCTCCTCATCCAAGTCCGCAGGAGTGCCGGAGCGGATGAGCTCGGCAAAATCTTCGTTGGGCACCATGAAGCAGAGGGCGTAGAGGCGGCCTGGGCCGGTATTGTGGATTTCATGTACACCGGTCGGCGGTACCAGAATGCTATCTCCAGTTTTGATGGGGGCCGCTTTTCCATCGCAAATGGCCAGGCCTTCCCCCTTGAGAACAAAAAACATTTCCACAGCCATTTGATGGCGATTTGGAGGGGTTTTGCCTCCCTCATCGAAGATCTCCACACAAAAGGTTAGAGAAATCTGAGCATGAGAAGGATCGAACACGATGGCCAGGCGATTGGTATCGTGGGGGCTGATGCGAAAAGCCTGATAATCGGCAGGGGTTTTAACAATTGGAATCACGCAGCGGGAAAGCGTTTGCATCCGGATCCTCCGCTCAAGAGATGAGGGGTGAATAGTGGGCAAGTGCTAACAGGGGAGAGCCGCGAGCAAATCTGAGGAGGAGGCGACAAAGCCAAAGCACTGCTTGACGTTGTAGAGGGTAGCTAGCAAACAGTATTCAGGAGAGGTGGTGGCGGCGCAGTCTTCCAGCAAAATGCAGTCGTAGCCGAGGAAATTGGCATCTTGCAGCGTGGTCATGACGCACTGGTCGATGTTCACGCCGGCAAAAAAGAGGGTGGTGCGCCCCAGGTTTCTGAGAATGCTATCGAGAGGGGTATCCCAAAAGCCGCTCATGCGGAACTTATCCACCCAGATATCCTCGGGCTTGACCTCCAGTTCCTCCACCACAGCAGCGCCCCAACTGCCCCGCGTGAGGACCAAAGACCCGTTCTTAGGCAAGGGATCCCCCAGCCCTACTCCCTCTCCGGTGGGGTTGTACACATGTCGCAAGCCGGCGCTGATGTTGAGCAAGTCAGGGCGATTGCCCCAGTTCACCCACACAATCGGCACTTGAGCTTGTCGCAGGCGGGGCAGCAGGGCTTTTAGAGGGCCGATGGGAGCCCGTGCAGGTGTAACATCGACGCCAATGCTGGCCAGCCAACCGTCGGGATGACAAAAGTCGTTTTGCATGTCGATCACCAACAACGCCGCCTTGGCCAGATCCAAGCGCAGGGTTTTGCTGGAGGTGGGTAGCAGGATGGGCCGGGGATCCAAGGGCGGACGGGTGAGGTCGGCCATTTCGGCATTCACGGCCCAGGCATTGGGAGGGATCCCAAGGGTCTTCAAGGGGCGATTGGGAGTGCTCATGGATTCTCCGCTCGCGTCGCGCAGCAGTGGGATCAGGTTGGGCAGTTGAGTGATGACCCACAACTACGCTCGACCTTAATGCACAGC
>NZ_JANSIC010000116.1:5666-7077 GCF_047461955.1 Synechococcus sp. R55.7 | reverse complement strand
GCCCATGTCCAGACCCGTCAAGCTAAGTGAAGCCGAGATCCAGGCCAAGCTGGAGAAACTGCCCGGCTGGTCTTTGCAGGATGGGAAGCTGCATCGTCAATTTCAGTTTCGCTCCTTTGTCGAAGCCTTTGGCTGGATGAGCAGTGTGGCCTTGGTGGCCGAGAGCATGGGGCACCATCCCGAATGGACCAATGTCTACAACCGCGTGCGGGTGCATCTTACCACCCACGATGCCGGGGGCATTACAGAACTGGACTTTACCCTGGCGCAACGCATGAACGAGCTGGCCAGCTAGACGCTTCAGTACCCAACTTTGGGGATCCCTCAAAGCCGGCTTGGCAGAGGATCCCCATTGGTTTGTTGCTGCCTCTAAGGTTGTGTCGGGAGTTGCGCTGGTCTGATAGACTAAGCCTAAGGTTAAGAAATGATAATTTTATGAACGTGCTGGTTGTGGGGGCGACGGGAACGCTGGGCCGTCAAGTGGTACGCCGAGCCATCGAAGAGGGACACCAAGTTACCTGTCTGGTGCGAAATCCGGCAAAGGCTGCTTTCTTGAGTGAATGGGGCGCTCAACTGAAAGTGGGAAATCTGCTTCAGCCCAGCACCCTCAACTCCGCCATGGAAGGCATCGAGGCGGTGCTCGACTGTGCTACGGTGCGGGTGACCGACACCCTCAGCGCCCGTCAGGTGGACTGGGATGGCAAGGTTGCCCTGATCAATGCGGCACGGGCTGCCCAGGTAGGGCATTTTATCTTTTTCTCCATCATGGGCGCCCACCACGAGTATCCCAATGTGCCCCTGATGAATTTCAAGCATCACATTGAGAAGTATTTGGTTGGATCCCAGATGCCCTACACCATTTTCCGGCCAGCGGGCTTTATGCAGGGGTTGATTGGCCAGTACGCCATCCCCATCTTGGAAGAACAAATCGTCTGGGTAACCGGCGAGGGCATGCCAACGGCCTACCTAGACACCCTAGATGCAGCCCGGTTTGCGGTGCGAGCTCTCACTGTAGAAGCTGCCAAGCAGCAAATCTTTCCCTTGGTGGGGCCCAAGGCTTGGACGGCTCGAGAAGTCATTGCCTTGTGCGAGCAGCTCTCCGGCAAAAAGGCCAAAGTCAGCACCATGCCGCTGGGACTGCTGAGAGGGGCGCGCAAGGTGGCGCAGTTCTTTCAGTGGAGCTGGAACATTGCCGACCGGCTGGCGTTTGTGGAGGTGATCGCGGCCAAAGAACCCATGCACGCCGATATGACGCCTGTATGCGAAACCCTGGGGATTGAACTGGCCTCTCTGACCTCTCTTGAGGACTACCTAGCGGAGTATTTCCAGAAGATGTTGAAACGGCTTCGCGAGCTAAAGGTCAAGCAACCCAAAGTCAAAACGCCCTTCTAAGTCG
This sequence comes from Synechococcus sp. R55.7, assembly GCF_047461955.1. Classification (NCBI taxonomy): domain Bacteria; kingdom Bacillati; phylum Cyanobacteriota; class Cyanophyceae; order Synechococcales; family Synechococcaceae; genus Synechococcus; species Synechococcus sp. R55.7. The sequence goes on along the minus strand of NZ_JANSIC010000116.1, from coordinate 5,681 downwards.
TTGTTCTCAGTCTTC
>NZ_JANSIC010000116.1:0-5566 GCF_047461955.1 Synechococcus sp. R55.7 | reverse complement strand
GTTCCCAAGGGGTTCATTTCCATCTACGCTTTAGAGAGTGAGGGGGTGACAACGACAGAGGTTATTCTGCTCCCCCTGCTTGAACTATAGATTTTTGTCTATAGTTTTTATCGGAAAGTTCAATTTTTATCTATCCTAGTTCGCAGCTAAGATGCTGATTAAGACTTTTTACAGGATCTCAGCAAGTGTTCCAGTTTGGCCAAGATCCCTGGCCGAAGGAGGATTATGAGCTTGAACGGGCTGGTCACAACTGCATGGCTGATTCCCCTCTACGCCTTGGTGGCGTGGGCGGGAGCGCTGATCTGGTCCCCAGGAATCACCCGGCGCACGGGACCACGTCCGGCAGGTTATCTGAATGCGCTCTTGACGTTGATGGCCTTCCTGCACAGCGTGGGGGCGCTGGTGGCAATTTGGGATCAGCCGGCGCAGGTCATTCGGTTGCCCTGGCTACAGGTGGGGGATCTGATGTTAGAGCTGCCGCTGCAGGTGTCATCGGTAACTCTGGGGGCCTGCGCTGTGGTGACGGGGCTGAACCTGGTGGCCCAGATCTACGGCTTTGGCTACATGGAAATGGACTGGGGCTGGGCGCGGTTTTTCTCCCTGCTGGGCCTGTTTGAGGGGGGGATGTGTGCCTTGGCTTTGTGCGACTCCCTCTTTTTCAGCTACGTGATCCTGGAGATTTTGACCCTGGGCACTTACCTGTTGGTGGGCTTTTGGTTCAACCAATCGCTGGTGGTGACGGGAGCGCGGGATGCTTTTTTAACCAAGCGCATCGGCGACCTGTTGCTCTTGATGGGGGTAATCGCCATCTATCCCCTGACCGGCTCCTGGGAGTTTGAGGATTTGGCGGCCTGGGCAGAGGCGGTGCAGGCAGGATCTGTCACTGTGGATCCCACCCTGCTGGCCCTGGTAGGGCTGGGGTTGCTGGCCGGCCCCGTAGGCAAGTGTGCCCAATTTCCTCTGCACCTGTGGCTGGATGAGGCGATGGAAGGGCCGATCCCGGCCTCGATTTTGCGGAACGCAGTGGTGGTGGGCACGGGGGCCTGGGTGTTGATTCGCCTGCAACCCCTCTATGAGCTTTCCCCAACGGTGCTGAAGGTGATGCTGACTATCGGCAGCTTGACGGCGGTGGGGGGATCCCTGGTGGCTTTGGCCCAGATCGACGCCAAGCGAGCTTTGTCTTATCTGGTGAGTGCCTACATGGGCTTGATTTTTGTGGCGGTGGGCACCGGTCATCCCCAGCAAGCCTATGGGTTGCTGCTGACCTATGCTCCGGCCATGGCTCTGTTGGTGATGGCTCCGGGCACGGTGATCTGGAACAGCATTACCCAGGATTTGCGCTACCTGGGCGGGCTATGGTCGCGGCGTCCTATCTCAGGGCTGTGCTTCTTGACCGGAATGGCCGGAATCATCGCTTTGCCGCCTTTCGGTTCCTTTTGGGTGCTGACGGATCTGTGGCAGCAGTTGGTGCAATCGGGGCAGGGGTTGTGGGCAGCAGTCGTGCTGGTCACCAATGCTGTAACGGCCCTAGGGCTGACACGGGTGTTTGGCCTGATCTGGGGGGGCAAGCCGCAGCAGATGAGCGAGCGTTCGCCGGAGGTGCATTGGCCGATGATGCTGCCCATGACGGTCACGATGGGGGTGGCGCTGCACATGCCCATGATCCTGGCGACGCTGGGTCTGATTCCCGCTCTGGAAGGGATCCCTGTTGGGGTAATGACGGGATCCAGCTTGACAGGCATTGCCTTGGGAGCCTGGCTGTATCTGCGTCCGCAGCGGCAGCCGGTGGACTGGGCCTTCTTGGCCGACTGGCAGGATTTGTTGGCCAACGACTTCTACACCCCCAAGCTCTACCGGGCCAGTGTGGTGTTTGCGGTACGCATCATCTCTGAGGTTACAGCCTTGTTCGACCGCTATGTGGTAGACGGCTTGGTAAATTTGACCAGCTTGGCGGTATTGGCGGGTGGACAGGTTTTGAAATACACCACCTCTGGCCAGTTGCAAGCCTACGTGCTGACGATTGTGGTGGGGGTGGCCCTGCTGGGCTGGCTGATTCTCTAGGCTTGGGCAAGGTAGCGGGACGGAGTCCTTAGATAAAGAGGGAAAAGACCATGCTGAGTGCCTTGATTGTGTTGCCGATCTTGGGATCCCTGCTCCTGTTCTTAGGCTTGGGGGGGCGAAAGCTGGCGGTGGCCTTGGCCGGGATCCTGCTGGGGATCTCGCTGCTGCTGTTTGCCAACTTTGACCTGCAAGCGGAAGGGCTGCAGTGGGTGCAGCGGTGGGATTGGATCCCGGCAATTGGGCTGAGCTACTCCCTGGGCCTGGACGGGTTTTCCCTGCTGATGGTGGCTTTGAATGGGCTGCTCACGCTGATTGCGGTGCTGACAGCTGAGCCAGAGGTGAAGCGGCCCAACCTCTTATACGGCTGCATTTTGTTCATGAGCGGGTCGGTCAACGGGGCTTTTGTTGCCCAGAACCTGCTTTTGTTCTTCTTGTTTTACGAGCTGGTGCTGATCCCGATCTACCTGCTCATCTCCATTTGGGGCAGCCCCAAGCGGGATTATGCTGCCATCAAGTTTTTGATTTACACCGCCGTTTCCGCCATCTTTCTGTTGGGGGCCTTTTTGGCCATCTACTGGCTGGGGGATCCCCATAGCTTTGAGCTGCTGGAGATCCGCATCACCTCTCTCAGCCCTGTTGCCCAGACCTTGACGCTGTTGGCCTTGATCGTGGCTTTCGGCATTAAGATGCCGCTGATCCCCTTCCACACCTGGTTGCCTGATGCATACGGGGAGTCGTCGCCGCCAGTGGCCATCCTCCTGGGAGGGATCCTCTCCAAGTTAGGCACGTACGGTCTGTTTCGCTTTGGGCTGCAGTTGTTTCCCCAAGCTTGGGCCGACCTGGGCGGGATCCTAGCCTGGTGGGGAGCCATTGCCGTGTTGTCCGGGGCTTTGGCAGCCATCGCCCAAAAAGACATCAAGCGCATGGTGGCCTACAGCTCCATTGGCCACATGGGCTACATCTTGCTGGGCATGGCGGCAGCCACCCCGATTAGCCTGACCGGGGCGATGGTGCAGATGGTCTCTCACGGTCTCATCTTGGCGCTGCTGTTCGATTTGGTGGGCTTGGTGGAGCGCAAAGTGGGAACGCGGGATCTGAACGTACTCAACGGCCTGCTCAACCCCTTGCGAGGCTTGCCCACAGTGAGCGCCCTGCTCATCTTGGGGGGGATGGCCAGCGCCGGGATCCCTGGCCTGGTGGGCTTTGTGGCGGAGTTTTTGATCTTCCAGGGCAGCTACCAAGATTTTCCTCTGCCCACTTTGATCAGCATCTGTGGCACCGGCTTGACGGCGGTGTACTTTGTGATTTTGCTGAACCGCACCTGCTTTGGCAGGTTGGACAACCGCACCGCCTACTACCCGCGCGTGCATGGCTGGGAGCGGATCCCAGGGCTTATTTTGACGGCCTTGATCGTTTGGTTTGGGATCCAGCCCATGAACCTGGTGAAATGGCCACAACCCTTGGCCTTTACCCTATCCACCCAGGTGGCTCAGGCCCAAACGCTTATCTTGGCATCAGCCGGTGACCTTGCCCCCATCACCCTCTCTGGAGCCGATCCAGGCAAGCGGGAAACTCCCAGGAATTGAGATCCCAGGGAATGACCTCAAGGAGCCAGAACTTTTGAAGAGTTGGAGACTTCTTCTATGACGACAACCCTCACAGCCCGCAAGCTGCCCCCTTCTACCCATCCTTTTGCGGATATAGTCCACCGCCTGGAGGCAGGGGGATCCATGCTGCCGGATACGCCGGAAAACCTGATGCAAATTATCGGCCTCTACAAAGCCTATGCCGTGCCAATGGATTTCTACTGGCGGGATCTGCTCTACATTGCCGAGCAGGTGTTTGTGGATCCCTTGCCTTTTTTCAAGTTCATCATTCCTGAAGAGTATCTGAAGCTGGCCAACCACTACGCGGGGGATAACGCGGATTTGCGCATTTGGCGAGGCCAGGCTACGGCCCATCCCGAGCTGCTGGAGTTTATGGAAAAAGGGGAGCTGAAGCGCAAGCTGCCCAGGATTTTGCATCACCTCTGGCATGACCGCATCAACATGGAATTTGCCGAAGAATGTATGCGGGCCATGCTCTGGCACCGGGATATGGGGGGCTTGCTGGATCCCTACATGGATTCCGAAGAATACAAGCAAAATGCCGACCGCGCCATCCGCGCCTATTGCCAGGGCAACCCCTTGTTGATGGGGCTATACAAGCTCTTCCCTGATATGTTCTTGGAGCTGTGCCGCCAGGCCACCATGTACTCGGTGTTGGGCCTGTTTTGGGAGGTGATGGCTCCGGTCTTTTTTGAGATGAGCGATCTCTACGATGAAGGCAAAATTACCAGCGTGCCGGAGGCGATGAACTTTCTGGTCAACGGGATCTTCGCCATTGCCGGACGACCCATCTACCACCGCGTGCGCATTCGGGGAGAATGGTACGATATTGTGCCCAAATCCAAAGGATTCACCTGGCTATATGAGGCTGCCTTCCCCTATGTAGAGGCCGTGTTTTATCGCACCTCTCCTTTCCGCGGCACTAAGTCCTACAACGCCCAGGCCAACGAAGTTCCCACCAACCAGTTGGACTTCCACTACGGGATCCTCTACGCCGATAAGTTTCCGGTGGGCACCGCCGGGATCCCGCCCACGCTCTTGCACCAGGATATGTACCACTTTTTGCCCCAGTATTTGGTGGAGTATTATCGCAAGCATTGCCGCGGCGAAGAGGATATGCTGATTCAATTGGGGGTTAGCTTCCAGCGCTCCATGTACAACGTCACCTCAGCCGTGATTCAGGCGGGAAGGGCCGCTTTCTTGTATCCCCTTGATGATCCAAATCCACGGCACTTGATGATGAACCGCCGTTATTTTGAGGGACAACTCAATCGCTTCACCCGACCGGAATATGGGATCCGGGAAGCAGCCCGCCTCGCCTACATTCAGGATCAGAATTATCGCTAGCCCGTGGCAACTTTAATGATCCCAAAGCCTTTCGAGCAGCAATCCAGTTAGCAACAACTTCACAGCCAAAGGATCCCGGCCATGCCCGATATTGTCGATATTGCCGTCTCTGCTGAGGGCTTTTCCACCTTGGTAACTGCCGTTAAAGCGGCAAACCTGGTAGACACTCTCAAAAGCCCTGGCCCCTTTACCGTTTTTGCCCCCACCGATGGGGCTTTTGCCAAGCTGCCTCCTGGCACCATCACCACTCTGGTGCAAAACATCCCCCAACTGACCCGCATCTTGTGTTACCACGTGGTGCCCGGTCGCCTGAAAAAGGCAGATTTGGCCAAGTACCAAAGTGTGGGCTCGGTAGAGGGATCCCCCATCGACTTGTTGATCGAAGGGGACGTTTTCGAGGTCAATAACGCCACCGTTATCCAAGCCGACATCGAAGCCGATAACGGCATCATCCACGTCATCGACACTGTCATCCTGATGCGGCCCCACTGGTTCTGGCCGATTATGAACTCCGCCTTGGCTGCCTCGGCCAGAGGATAGACAGATCTATC
>NZ_JANSIC010000115.1:7513-8626 GCF_047461955.1 Synechococcus sp. R55.7 | reverse complement strand
TGCTCTCGACAGTAGGGCAAGACCTCTGCTTCAATCTGCCGCTCGAACAGGTTGTAGGGGGGCTGGGCGGTGTGCAGAGGAGCCACCTGGCGAAACCGATCCATCTGTTCGGGGGAAAAGTTGCTGACCCCAATGGCGCGGATCTTGCCCTGCTGCAGCAACTGCCCCAGAAACGCCGCCGTTTCTTCGATCGGTTCCAAGGGATCCGGCCAATGAATTTGGTAGAGATCGATCACATCTGTTTGCAAGCGGCGCAGAGAATCCTCCAGTTCTTGGGCCAAGCGAGGCAGGCTGGAGTTGCGCACCACTTTGTTGTTTGTCCACTCCAGTCCCGCTTTGGTGGCGAGAACCACCCGATCGCGGCAACCTGAGTCTTTGATCGCTTGCCCCAGCACTTCCTCCGAAACACCCAGTCCGTAGATGGGAGCGGTGTCGAAGGTGGTTATGCCCAAATCAATGGCTTTGCGAATCGTGGTGTAAGATTCCTGGCGGTCGGAAGGGCCCCACCAGCCGCCGCCCATCGCCCAAGTGCCCAGGCCCACCCGGCTCAACCTTAGCCCTGCATCTGCGAGGGTGACGAACTCCATGGCTGCTCCTGCTGAACCCCGATCCTCCCACTGTGGCCAGGGATCCTCTCCAAAAATCTAGCAGACATTGCTGACAGCAGCCGAGGTTGCGTGAACGACCCAAGCCTGTGACCGGGGTTGGAAGGAGAGGAGAGGCTTTTGACTCTGCTGTTGTAAGGAACTGAATCGATAGGATCCCATTCAAGAGCTGCAGCGTCTCTCAACCCAGAACTTTTGCGAGGAATGGCTCCATGAAGCCCACTTTTCTTGTCTCTACTGTCAGCTCCGTCGGTATGGCTCTCCTGTGGGGATCCCTTCTGGCTGGAAGGGCTGCCCAAGCGCAGGTGATCACCCCTCTTTTCCCCTCTGGAACTCCCATCCCCGTCGAACCCTTGCCCCCCAGCCCGGACATTCCCACCCTGCCCATTGTGCCGGATCCCCGGCCTGTGCCGGCAACCCCTGCTCCCCAGCGACCGCTGCCCAGGGGGAGTTTTGAGGAGATCAGCCGCTACTTCCGCGATCTCAACCGCGCCAAAAACCTGGCCCG
>NZ_JANSIC010000115.1:0-7413 GCF_047461955.1 Synechococcus sp. R55.7 | reverse complement strand
TATGACCAAGTTTGTCTTCGTCACCGGTGGAGTGGTCTCCAGCATCGGCAAAGGCATTGTGGCGGCTAGCTTGGGTCGCCTCCTCAAATCCCGCAACTACACGGTGTCGATTTTGAAGCTGGATCCCTACATCAATGTGGATCCCGGCACCATGAGCCCCTACCAGCATGGAGAAGTGTTCGTCACCGACGACGGCGCCGAGACCGACCTGGACTTGGGCCACTACGAGCGCTTCACCGACACCAACATGTCCAAGCTCAACAACGTCACCACCGGCTCCATCTACCAGGCCGTGATCCACAAAGAGCGGCGCGGCGATTACCAGGGCAGCACGGTGCAGGTGATCCCCCATGTTACCCAAGAGATCAAAGAGCGGATCCGGCGAGTGGCCCGCGAGACCAACCCCGATGTGGTGCTGGTGGAGGTGGGGGGCACGGTGGGGGATATCGAGTCTCTGCCCTTTTTGGAGGCCATTCGCCAATTTCGCAAGGACGTGGGCCGCGCCAATGTCGCCTATGTGCATGTCACCCTGGTGCCCCTGATCAAAGCGGCAGGGGAGATGAAAACCAAGCCCACCCAGCACTCGGTGAAGGAGCTGCGCTCTATTGGTATCCAGCCGGACGTGTTGGTGTGCCGCTGCGAACAGCCATTGCCCCGCGGGATCAAGGAGAAGATCTCCGAGTTTTGCGATGTGCCGGTGGAATGTGTGATTCAGGCTCAGGATGCCCCCAGTATCTACGATGTGCCTTTGGTGCTCGAGCAGGAGGGGTTGGCGCAGCGGGTTTTGGAGATCCTCAACCTGGATCCCCAGCAGCCCGACCTGCGGGAGTGGGAGCTCTTGGTGAAGCGGCTGCACCACCCCCAAGAGCGGGTGGAGATTGCCATTGTCGGCAAATACGTGCGCCTTACGGATGCCTATCTTTCGGTGGCCGAGGCCCTGCGCCATGCTGGGTTGGCCCTCAATGCCGGCGTCACGCTGCGCTGGATCTCTTCTGAGGAGATCGAAGAGCGGGGACCAGAGGCATTGCTTTCCGGCGTGGATGGAGTGGTGGTGCCAGGGGGGTTTGGCAATCGCGGCATCGAGGGCAAAGTGGCCAGTATTTGCTACGTGAGGGAGCGGGGCATTCCCTTTCTGGGCCTGTGTCTGGGCATGCAATGCGCGGTGATCGACTGGGGATGTCACATTGCCCACCTGGAGCGGGCCAATAGCTATGAGTTTGACCCCGATACCCCCCACCCGGTGATCAGCCTCTTGCCGGAGCAGAAAGATGTGGAAGATCTGGGAGGAACCCTGCGGCTGGGCCTCTATCCCTGTCGCATCATGCCCAATACCCTAGCGGCCAAGCTCTACGGTGAGGCCATCATCTACGAGCGGCACCGCCATCGCTATGAGTTTAACAATGCCTACCGCAGCCTTTTTCTGGACTCTGGTTATATCATCAGCGGAGTCTCGCCGGATAACCGCTTGGTGGAGATTATCGAGCTGCCCAGCCACCCCTTTTTCATCGCCACCCAGTTCCATCCGGAGTTTCGCTCCCGCCCCAACCGCCCCCACCCCCTCTTTTTGGGGTTGATCGAAGCTGCCCTGCGCAGCCGCCCTCAGCCTCACCCCCTGCAGTTGCAGAAGATGGGCTAGTTGACAGATCCCTTGTCCAAAAGTGGGGGCACGCCTCTGGTCCTGGTTCTGCAGAGCTTTGCTGAACATAAACTGCTGCGGAATCCTGGGTTTCGCCTGTGGAGCAGCCGTGGCCTACTGCCTAAAACGAGGTCATCCAATCTGCCAAAATTTCCTGTCGGCGTGGATGGCGCAGTTTGCGCATGGCTCGTGCTTGAATTTGTCGGACGCGCTCTCGAGACAGGCCGAAGAGCTGACCAATTTCGGAGAGAGTGTGCAGGTGGCCATCTTTCAGCCCATAGCGGAGCTTGAGGATTTCTTGCTCTCGGGGGCTGAGCTGCTCCAGCATTTCTTCCAGTTGGGCAGACAGCAGGTGCAAGTCCATTTGCGATTCGGGAGTGGGGCTGTTGGCGTCCTCGATAAGCTGCATCAGCTCCCTATCCTCCTCTTTGCCAACCGGAGTATGTAGCGAAAGGGTTTGGCGACCGGCTTCCAAGAGGGTTAAGAGAGCGTCCAGCTTGTCGGGGGAAATCTCCAGAGCTTCGGCAATTTCCGCTTGGGTGGGGCGACGGTTTAGGGCTTCGGTCAGATCTCGCCGGATCCGCTTCACCTGGTTGAGCTTTTCTACCATGTGCACCGGGATCCGCACCAGACGCCCCTGATTGACAACGGCGCGGGTGATTCCTTGGCGAATCCACCAGTAGGCATAGGTGGAAAACTTGTAGCCGCGTTCGCACTCAAATTTTTCTGCGGCCCGGATCAGGCCGATGGTGCCTTCTTGAATCAGATCCAGAAACGGCACACCGCGATTTAAGTACTTTTTGGCAATCGAGACCACCAGGCGCAGGTTGGCCCTAACCAATTCCCGTTTCGCCCGTTCCCCGGCGGCTCCCCCCTCTGCAATCAGCCGTCCCAATTTCACTTCCTGCTCGGCATTGAGGAGTGGGTAGCGAGCCATTTCCCGCAAAAATATGCCCACTGAGTCTTCCGAAAGCGAGGCTTGAGTTGCCCGGCTGCCGGGTTTGCTGAGCCGTACCTCAACCCGCTTCAGTGGAGGAGGAGAGTTCTGAACAGCTACATTCGTCCCATTTGGTTGAGATTTCATACAAACTCAAGCTCAAGTTCACAAGCGGGTGTTAAGAACTTTACTCAGTACAGGATGGAGGCGGCTAACCTTTCAGCAAACCCAACTTCCTTCAGGGATCCCTGCAGACACAGGGCAGAGATCTCGCCGGATTTCAAGAGGCTACTCGATTTCTCTAGGTTCAGACTTCAGCTTTTGCTAAGGTGGGGCGCAGGCCAAGCACCCCCGTGATGGTAACGGTCAGCATCCGGTAGGATTGTTAAACTGACTACAGAGTTGACCTTGTTTTGCAGTGCACCATGCCACGCCAACGGAAGAAATCGGATTTGCCCAGCAAGATTTGTCTCACCTGTCAGCGACCCTTCACCTGGCGCAAAAAGTGGGCCGACTGTTGGTCGGAGGTGAAATACTGTTCTGAGCGGTGTCGCAATCATCGCCCCAAGGGATCCCTGCCTGCTTCCCGGCAAGACGGTTGGGACGGATAATGTTGTCTCAGGATCAGGACATAAGGGTTTGGATCTGTCGGGGTTGGCGATGCGGTTTCTCAAGTGGCTGTTGCACAATCCCCACGAGACAGAAGAGGAGGATCCCTTTTTGCGGGCCATCACCCGCCTGGAAAGCCTGATCTCGAAGCTACTGTCAATTTTGATGATCGGGCTAATCACAGTAGCAGTGGTGGACTTGGCCCGGTTCTTGGTGGCAGATTTGTTGACCGAGCCAACTGGGTTTTTCTCCACCACTTTAATCGAGATCTTCGGCCTCTTTTTAAATATTCTGATTGCGCTGGAAATTCTGGAGAACATTACCGCCTACTTGCAAAAGCAGGTGGTGCAGGTGGAGCTGGTGATCGTCACCTCTTTGATTGCGGTGGCCCGCAAGATCATCATTTTTGATTTCGAGAAGCTGGGGGGGTTGGAGCTCATTGGCTTGGGGGCAGCGACGTTGGCCCTCTCGGTGAGTTATTGGCTGGTGCGGCGAGCCAAGCCTCCATCCAAGTCCGGGGAAGATTAAGCTAGGACAGAATCCTGGTACGATGGGGATGGAGCTTTCCTGCAAGAATTGTGCGTGCGCGATCTAAGTTGGCCAGCCTGGTGAAGTTAGCTGTGCTGATGGTGGTGCTTTGGGTGGGGTTGAGTGCTCTCCCTGTTTTGGCCCGCCCGCATTCTTCTCGCGATTTGCTCCTGGCACAACACTTGGGCAAACCCGTGAAAACCTACAACAATCCCCCGCCGATGGTGATCGACCCGGCCAAGTCCTACACGGCCACGATGGAGACCACCGCCGGCACAATGGTTCTGGAGCTGTTCCCGCAAGAAGCTCCCCTCGCCGTCAACAATTTCGTCTTTTTGGCCAACGACCACTTCTACGATGGTGTCATCTTTCACCGCGTGATTCGGGGCTTCATGATCCAAGGTGGGGATCCCACGGGCACGGGGCGGGGTGGGCCGGGGTACCGCTTTCCCGATGAGCCGGTGCAACGTCCCTACAGCCGCGGCACTTTGGCGATGGCCAACGCTGGCCCCAACACCAATGGCAGCCAGTTCTTCATCATGCACGCCAACTACCCGCTGCCGCCCAACTACACGATCTTTGGGCAATTGATCGAGGGAGAGGATGTGTTGGATAAAATTGCAACGGCTCCCACCGGCCCCCAGGATCGCCCGCTGAATCCAGTGGAGATCAAGTCGGTTCGCATCTTGGAATCCAATTAGGTTGGGCCAATCGGGTGGAACAGTTTGGTTAAATTAACTTGGCCTCTGGCCCCATTTTTGCAACTTGCCCTCAGGGGGACTCAGGTATGGAGTTCGCTAGGCCCCGGCGAATGTCCCCCCGCATTCTGGTTCTGGATTTTGATGGTGTGCTCTGCGATGGGCGGGCGGAGTATTTTGCCTCTTCCTGCCGCGTTTGTGCTCAGGTGTGGGGCTTGGCTCCTGCTCAGCTAGAGCCGCTGCGTCCTGCTTTTGACCGTCTGCGCCCGCTGATCGAGACCGGCTGGGAGATGCCTCTGTTGTTGTGGGGGCTACAGGAAGGGATCCGGGAGGAGGACTTGCGCCAAGACTGGCCGGGCTGGCGTCAGCAGTTGTTGCAGCAGTCAGGGATCCCTGCCCTCTCTCTAATCCAAGCGTTGGATCGGGTGCGGGATCGTTGGATTGAAGAGGATCTGCAGGGGTGGCTGGGGCTACACCGCTTTTATCCGGGGGTGGCGGCTTGGCTACGCCAGGTTCAGGCTGCAGGGGAGCCGCGCTTGGCCATCCTCAGCACCAAAGAGGGACGGTTCATCCAGCAGCTCTTGGGCCGAGCAGGGATCCAACTGCCGCGCCACCGCATTCTGGGCAAGGAAGTGCGCGCCCCCAAGGCCACCACTTTACAGCGGCTACTGGCTGCCGCCCAACTGCCGGCTGAGGAGCTGTGGTTTGTGGAGGATCGCCTGCAAACGCTGCGCCAGGTGCAGAGGGTGCCGGAGCTGGAGCAGGTTCTCCTGTTTTTGGCCGACTGGGGCTACAACCTACCAGAGGAAAGGGAAGAGGCCGCTCGGGATCCCCGTCTCCATTTGCTCAGCCTGGAACAGCTTTGCCAGCCCTTTGACCGTTGGATTGCCTCTTCTCCCCCGCCGCGCTTTTCTATCAGTCCCGCCAGCTCGGAAGACTTGAGCCAGGCTCGGCCCACCCCTGGCCGGAAACGCCCGGAAGCCGGTTTGGCCTCTCTGGTGCTGACCTTGGTGGAGCTGTTGCGGCAGTTGATGGAGGCGCAGGTGGTGCGGCAAATGGAGGCCGAGCGCCTTTCTGCAGAGCAGATTGAGCGGGCCGGCAGCAGCCTACAAGCCTTGCGGGAGCAAATTCGACAAATCTGCAGCCTGTTGGAGATCGACCCAGCGGATTTGAACCTGGAGCTCGGAGATCTGGGCACCCTCCTGCCCCGCCAGGGGGACTACTACCCCGGACAACCCCACCGCGAGGGATCCGTGCTGGAACTGTTGGATCGGCTGATCCACACCGGCATCGTCATCGATGGGGAGATCGACCTGGGGCTGGCGGACTTGGATCTGATCCACGCCCGCCTGAAGCTGGTGCTCACCTCCAGCGCCAAGCTCTACTGAGCCCGTGGATTGAGAGTGCTGATGGAGACGATTGGGAGAAGAGATGCCTGAAGCGGGGAGAGAGACCAGAAATCGCGGTATGCTGGCTGTGGATCCCCTTAATCTCTCTTCATAGTCTTCTCCTATGGATGTCTTTGCCCCAACCGGAAACCTGTATGCCGGTGCCATTTGGCCAGAAGTGGTGGTTACCCTCACCCTCTTGCTCGTCTTGGTGGTGGATTTGGTCGGTGGTTCGGCGGCGCGCAAAAGTCTTCCGGCCCTCTCCATCTTTGGCTTGATTGGGGCCTTGGTGACCTTGGTGTTGCAATGGCAGCAGCCCCAGTTGGAGAGCTTCTTGGGCAGCTTTGCAGCGGATCCCGTCAGCATTCTCTTCCGTGGCCTGGTGGTGGGGACGGCGGTACTGACCGTGATGATGGCGGAGCGCTACATCTCTCAGTCCGGAGCGCCCACAGGCGAGTTTTATGTGTTGCTGCTCACGGCCACCTTGGGGGGCATGTTCCTCTCCGGGGCGACGGACTTGATCCTAGTGTTTGTATCTTTAGAAACGCTGGGCATCGCCAGCTACCTGATGGCCGGCTACACCAAGCGGGATCCGCGTTCTTCCGAGGCAGCCCTGAAATATCTCTTGATCGGGGCCAGCAGCACAGCCATTTTTCTCTACGGCATGTCGCTGCTCTACGGCCTTTCGGGTGGGCAAACGAAGCTGGAAGCCATTGCCTCCTCTATGGGGGATGCCGGCTTGGCAGGGATCATCGCTTTGGTCCTCTGCATTGGTGGTATCGGGTTTAAGTTGGCGGCGGTGCCCTTCCACCAGTGGACTCCTGATGTCTACGAGGGATCCCCAACGCCGGTGGTGGCCTTTTTGTCAGTGGGATCCAAAGCAGCAGGCTTTGCCTTGGCGGTGCGCTTTCTGGCCACCGTATTTCCGGCCATGACGGAAGAGTGGCGGGCGGTGCTCTCGGTGCTGGCCATTTTGACCATGGTGCTGGGGAATGTGGTGGCCATTGCCCAAACCCGCCTCAAACGGCTGCTGGCCTATTCTTCCATTGGACAGGCGGGCTTCGTTTTGATCGGCTTGGTGGCGGGCACCGAGGCAGGCTATGCCAGCTTGATCTTTTACTTGATGGTCTATTTGGCCATGAACCTGGGGGCCTTTTTGTGCATCACCCTGTTCAGCCTGAAGACCGGCACCGATGAAATTAGCGAGTACAGCGGCCTCTACCAAAAGGATCCCTTCCTCACCCTGTGCTTGAGCATTTGTCTGCTCTCGTTGGGTGGATTGCCCCCTCTGGCGGGCTTCTTCGGCAAGTTGTACCTGTTCTGGGCCGGTTGGCAGGCGGGGGCTTATACCCTAGTGTTGGTGGGGTTGGTCACCAGCGTCATCTCCATCTACTACTACGTGCGGGTGGTGAAAACCATCGTGGTGAAAGAGCCGCAAGAGATGTCGGTTTCAGTGCAAAATTACCCCGAGACCAACTGGCAGGCGGAAGGCATGCAGGCTCTGCGGGTGGGCCTGGTGTTCACTTTGGTGGCCACCATCTTTGCCGGGATCCTCTCCAATCCCCTCTTTACCCTCTCCATCCAGGCAGTGGAGCAAAGCCCGTTCTTGGGGTTCCC
>NZ_JANSIC010000114.1:0-8670 GCF_047461955.1 Synechococcus sp. R55.7 | reverse complement strand
AGGGAACTGCTGCCGGAGTGGCAGGGATCGTTGGACTCACAGATGGGTTATCGCCGCCGGGATTGGTTGGCCTACTGGCTGCTCAAGTGGCTGGTGGTCAACCCCTTGTTTCGGGGACTGTATTTTGGGCGCACCTATGGGCAGGAAAACGTGCCTCGCCAGGGATCCCTCATCGTCGTCAGCAACCACGCCAGCCATTTGGATCCGCCGCTGGTGGCCAATGCGGTGCGCCGCCCGGTGGCCTTCATGGCCAAGGAAGAGCTGTTTCGGGTGCCGGGGCTGAAGCAGGTGATCCAGCTCTACGGCGCCTACCCGGTCAAAAGAGGCGGCTCTGACCGCGCTGCCCTGCGGGCCACGGAAGCAGCTTTGGCGCAGGGATGGGCGGTAGGGATCTTTTTGAATGGCACTCGTACCCCCGATGGCCGCATTCCTCAGCCCCACTTGGGAGCGGCCTTGGTTGCAGCCCGCACCCAAACGCCTCTGCTGCCTGTAGCCCTTTGGGGCACGGAAAAGGTCTTGCCCAAGGGATCCCGGTGGCCGCGCTTGTTCTGCCCCATCACGGTGCGCATTGGCAACGTGATTCCCCCCCCTGCTTCCAGCGATAAGGCCGATTTGCAGCAGGTGACGGCAGAGTGCGTGCAGGCTATCCATGCCCTTTTGGATCAGGGGCGCTGAGGGTATCTTGGGCTACCAGATACTCAACAACAGGGATCCCTCCCAAGATGTGCTTTTGAAGAATCTCCTCCACCACCTCCGGCGTGACCGAGTGGTACCAAAACCCACCGGGATAGACCAGCAGCACAGGGCCGGGAACAGCATAGTCGCATGCCCGCAGGCAGTTGGCTTTGGTGCGGTGTACCCGCAGGGATCCCCCGCTCCCGATTTCCAGGTTCAATTCCTTGATCCGCGATTTCAAATAGTCCCAGGCTTCCAATCCCACAGCTTTCTCACAACATTTGGGCTTGGTTTGATCCGCACAAAGGAACAAATGCCACTGGTAGGGCGGAATGGGAGCCGGCTGAGGCGCTTGGCCTGGGGATCCGGTTGCCGAGGAGGGATCCAGGATAGGGGAAGAAGCGACAGGACGCGACATAACAAGATGTTTGGGCTTGGCTACAGTTGCATTATCCCCTGTTCTCTAGGTTCTTACCGATGCTGGTGGATAACCCCAAGCAGCGACTGTTTCTTGCTCTGCTCCCCCCTCCAGCACTGCAAGAGCAGGTGACAGCCATCAAACAGCAGTTTGCCGAGCAATTTGCCAGCCAAGCGGCCCTGCGCTCGCCTCCCCACATCACTCTGGTGCCGCCGTTCGAGTGGCCCAGTTCCGATCTGCCGGCCTTGACGGGATCCCTAGAGGCCTTTGCCAAGCAGCAAACTCCCGTCGCCATCCAGTTATCCGGCTTTGGGGCCTTCGCGCCGCGTGTCATTTTTATTCACGTCGTGCCCTCCCCAGAACTGCAGCAGCTACAAGCTCAAGCCCATCACCACATGGGGATCCTTCTCAACCAGAAAGAGACAACCGCTCAGGGCCGTCCGTTCGTGCCCCACATGACCGTTGCCTTTCGAGATCTAACCCCCGCCCACTTTCGCGCCGCCTGGCCGCAGTTCAAGACCCGTTTTTTTCAAAGTTCCTTCACGGCGTCGGCTTTGACGCTTCTCCTCCACGACGGCAAGCGCTGGCAGGTTTTTGCCCAGTTCTCGATGGGGGAATAATGGGGAACAGAAGAGGGTTGCCAACCGAAGCAGCCTACTCCACCCAGTGAGCGGCCATGTACTCGGCCAGATCCACCACCCGCTGGGAGTAGCCCCACTCGTTGTCGTACCAAGCCATGACCTTGACCAGATCCCCATCCAGCACACTGGTCATCTCCGCATCCACAATGGCCGAGCAGTCGTGGCCGCGGTAGTCGATGGAGACCAAGGGAATATCCGAGTAGGCGATGATCCCTTTCATCGTGGTTTCCGAGGCTTCCTTCAGGGCAGCGTTTACCTCCTCGGCAATCACGCGCCGCTCCGTCTGCACCACCAAGTCCACCAGAGACACATTGGGCGTGGGAACCCGTACCGCCACCCCATTCAGCTTGCCTTTCAGCTCCGGGATCACCAAAGCCACCGCCTTGGCAGCCCCCGTGGTGGTGGGCACCATGCTCAATGCTGCTGCCCGGGCCCGCCGCAGATCGCGGTGACCACCATCTAAGATCCGCTGGTCGCCGGTGTAACTGTGGGTGGTGGTCATGGTGGCACGGAGGACGCCGAACTTGTCCAGCAACACCTTGATGATCGGGGCAAGGCAGTTGGTGGTGCAGCTGGCGTTGCTGACAATGTTGTGCCGCACCGGGTCGTAGGTGTGTTGATTAACACCGTAGACAAACGTGGGAATGTCTCCCCCCTTGGCCGGGGCGGTGATCACCACCTTTTTGGCCCCCGCTTCTATGTGCTTAGAGGCACCCTGGTAGTCGACAAAAACACCTGTAGCTTCAATAACAAGATCCACCTTCCACTCTTTCCAGGGCAGGTTGCTGGGGTTGCGGTCGGAAACGGCATAGATATGCTTGCCGTTCACCACCAAACCGTTTTCTGCAGGCTCAACGTCTGCTCCCTGCAACGGCCCAAGGATGGAATCGTACTTGAGCAGGTGGGCAGCCGTGCGAGCATCTGAGGTGTCGTTGATGGCAACAATGTCCAGGTTGGACTGGGAGCGACCCAGCCAACAGCGCAAAAAGTTGCGACCAATGCGACCAAACCCGTTGATGGCTACCCTAACCACTGCTCCTGACCTCGCTGCTTGAAATCTCTTGGGGGCTGCTGCCTAGCACATGATATCGCAACCCCTGAACATTCTGAAGACAAAATTTGGGATCCAAGGGGTTGTCTTCGTGGACGTTGACCTGCAAACCTATGCGGAGCAGGGATTGAGCCTCTTTCAAGCGGGATAGCGCTGGTGCAGCAGAGCCATAGCCGAGGCTACATTTTCTACCCCTCGCTGCTCCAGAAGATCCGTGAACATACTATCCAGCCAGTAAAGGTGCTCGCTGATGATCTGGCTCCAGGCGCGGTAGAGTTTCACCTGGACTTCCAGAGGCAACAGGATCAGCCCCTCGTTGGAGAGGCGCAGGGTCTGCACCTCGGTTATGGTCACTGCTGTAAAGGAGCGCCGCCGTCCCGTCAGCAGAGAAAGTTCCCCAAACAAACGCCCGGCGTGCAGCGTAGCCAGCCAATAATCTCCCGGATGTCGCACATATTGGCGACGCAGCTCCACCACTCCACTGAGGATCATGTACAGGTCACTGCTGGGATCCCCCTCTTGAAAGATCACCTGGCCAGGAGAGAAGCGGCTGGGCAACAGGGCAGCCGTCAGCGCCTTCCACTCGGCATCTTCCAAAGATTGGAAGAGCAAGTGCTCGCGAACACGCTCAAACGGATAACGGGGGCTGCTCATGATGTCGGTGGGCCAGAGGGGTACCTGAGGCCGGCTCCGTTTCATCCTACCGCTGCCGGCAGGGTATTGGGAGATGGGAGAGAGTTGTCCCCAAAGAGTATCTAAGATGCAATGGAAAAGGTAGGTCGCTCCCAGGGATCCCATGCAGCCTGGCTCAATTGTCCGCTGCCGCAACCGCGAGTGGGTGGTGCTCCCCGCTGATTCAGAAGAAATTGTGGTGCTGCGGCCCCTCACCGGCACCCCAGAAGATGCGGTTTGCATTCACCGACACCTGATGAACCTTGTGGGCGGCACCTTGCCCTTCGAGCGAGTGGAGCCTACCGCCTTTCCTTGGCCCTCTGGGGATCATCCTGCCGATGCCACCAGTACCCTTCTCCTCTGGCAGGCGGCCCGGCTGATTTTACGGGAGGGCGCAACTCCCTTTCGCTCTCTGGGGCGCCTCTCGATTCGGCCACGGGTATACCAGTTTGTGCCCTTGCTCATGGCGCTGCGCCTCGATCCGGTGCGGCTATTGATTGCCGACGACGTAGGGGTGGGCAAGACCATCGAGGCGCTGCTGATAGCCAGGGAGCTTTTGGATCGCGGCGAGATCCGACGCCTTTGTGTCCTGTGCCCTCCCTATTTGTGCGAGCAGTGGGCCAGCGAGCTGGCCGAGAAGTTTAACCTGGAGCCAGTGGTCATCCGCTCGGGAACGGTGGGGCAATTGGAGCGAAAAACCCCTGTTGGGCGCAGCCTCTACGAGCACTTTCCTGTCCAGGTGGCCAGCATTGACTTCGTCAAGACCGAGCGCAACCGCCACCCATTTCTGCAATTTTGTCCTGAGCTGGTCATTGCCGACGAAGTCCATGGGGCAGCGGCGGCCCATGGCAAAAACCAGCAGGAGCGCCACAGTCTGCTCAAAGCGGTGGCCCAAAACCCCAACCGCCACCTGATCCTGCTGACGGCAACTCCCCACAGCGGTGTCGAAGAGGCCTTCCGCTCGCTGCTGGGGCTGCTGCGGCCCGAGTTCGAGACATGGGATCTCCAGGATCTCAACGAAGACCAACGCGTCCAGCTAGCCCGTCATTTTGTCCAGCGCACGCGGCGAGATATTCGGGAAACTTGGCAGGAGCTCACCTGTTTTCCAACCCGGGAAGCTGAAGATGAAACCTACACCCTTTCTGAGGGGCAGCGCAAGCTGTTCGAGGACACCTATGGGTTTTGCTCGGAATTGGTGTGCACAGGGCAGCAACTAGAGAAGCGCCAGCAGCGAGTGCGCTACTGGGGAGCGCTGGCCCTTTTGCGCTGCGTAATGTCCAGCCCGGCGGCAGCAGTAGCGGCATTGCACAATCGCAGCGGAGCAACCCTGGAGGCAGAAGAAGAGGTTGAGGCAGAACTGAGCCGCTGGGTGTTCGAGTCGGCAGAAGAGCGTACCGACGATGAGCTGCCAACGCCAGCTCTTGAAGCCGCAGACCCAACCCTGCCGGATAGCGACCGCCGCCGGTTGCAGGCCCTGGCCCGTCTGGCCAAACAGCTCCAGGGCCCAGAGCACGACACCAAACTGGCGCGGGCCATCGAGCTGGTGAAAAAGTTGCTTCAGGAAGGTTTTCATCCCATCCTCTGGTGCCGCTACGTTGCCACTGCGGAGTATCTGGACAGTTACCTTCGGCAACAGCTGGGATCCCCAGCCCAAGTAGCCTGTGTAACGGGCAGGATGGGAGACGAGGAGCGGGAGGCCAAGATCGCGAACCTGGAAGTTGACCGACCACGGGTGCTGGTGGCCACCGACTGCCTCTCGGAAGGGATCAACCTGCAGGAAAAGTTTACAGCCGTCATCCACTACGACCTGCCCTGGAACCCCAATCGGCTGGAGCAGCGGGAGGGCCGGGTGGATCGCTACGGCCAAAAGGCCAGCCGGGTCAAGGTCATCCGCTTTTTTGGCCGCGACAACCCCGTAGATGGCGTGGTACTGGAGGTGTTGCTCAACAAAGCGCGGGAGATCCACCGCACCCTGGGCACCCACGTGCCTGTGCCGGAGGCTAGCGAAAGCGTTACCCAGGCTGTGCTCGAAGCCCTCTTCCTGCGCAAGGGACACTGGTCCGCCGAGCGCCAGCTAACCCTCGATCTTGGCGTGCCGGAAGTGGATGAGTTTCACCGGCGCTGGGATCGCTCTGTCGAACAGGAGCGGCGCAACCGCACCCGTTTTGCCCAGCGGGCCCTCAAGCCTGAGGCAGTGCAGCGGGAGCTGGAGGCCACCGATGCCGTGCTAGGGGATCCCGAAGCTGTGCGCGAATTCTTCCTGGCTGCCGCCCAGCGCCTCAACCTAGCCATAACCCCAGGGAAGCGGTCGGGGGTCTACCAGGTTAGCGTCGGCTCCGAAGCCACTGCCACCTTGCCGGAAGCCATTCGCCTGGCCCTGCCCTCTCCCAAAGGCGGGCGTTGGCTAATCAGCTTCGACTCGCCCACGCCCGAAGGTGCCGAATACATTGGCCGCAACCACCGCGTCGTGGTTGCCCTGGCCCAGTTTTTGCTGGAGGAAGCCCTCGACAACCCAGAGAAAGGGGATGCTGTCGTCTCCCGCTGCGGCGCTCTACGCACCCGAGCGGTAGTTGATCTTACAACTCTACTGCTGCTGCGGGTGCGCTACCTGGTGGAGCAACCCCAGGGGCAGCCTCTCTTGGCGGAAGAGGTGCTGGTGCTAGGCGGTGTTGGCCTGGAGAGCGGCGAGGCCCGCTGGCTGGAGACGGGCGCAGCTCTCCAACTGCTGGCCACGGCCAAGCCGGATGAGAACCTACCGCTAGCGGAAAAGCGGGAGCTGGTTCAGCATCTCCTGGCCTGTCTCGGCCCGTGGCAGGAGACAGAGGAAAACTGGGGAAGGGATCACCGGCTGCAGCAGGCGGCGCGGGAGCGGATTTTGCAGCGTGCTGCTGAGCTGGAGGCTGCCCATAGGCGCATCCGCCAAGCCGTGTCCCTACAGGGGCGGGGGCTGAAGGTGAAGCCGCAGCTTCCCCCCGATCTTTTAGGACTCCTTGTTCTCCAACCGGTGGTTTGCCGATGAGCGAGTTTTCTGGGGTACGCATCGAAGGAGGCCTGTTGGGGCCCGATATTCTCGAAAAGCTGCTGGCAGGGGATCTGCCAGGACAGAAGCCAGAAGACTTCGGCTTTAACAGCAAGCGCGGCCCAGTCGAAGAGATTGCCGCGGTCTTTGCCGATTGTCGAAAGTACTGGGAGGCCTTCCAGAGCCGCCTGCAGCGCCTGCCCGAAAGCGATCTCGCCACCAGCATCACCCGCGATGCCTGGGCGATCCCCTTCTTCAGTTTGCTGGGGATCGAGGTGCGCTATCAACCGCGCGCCTGCGAGGTGGACGGAATGAACTTCCCCATCTCGCATCGCATGGGCGAGGCGGAAGACGCGCCACCGGTGCACATCGTCGGCGCGCGCCAGGAGCTGGGCCGCGTGCCGGCTTCTGGCCGGCCTCGCCTGGCACCCCACTCGCTGCTGCAGGAGTATCTCAACCGCAGCGAGCACCTCTGGGGCATTGTTACCAACGGATTGACCCTGCGCCTCCTGCGGGACTCCACCTATGTGCGTCGGCAGGCCTATGTGGAGTTTGACCTGAAGCAGATCCTAGAGGAGCAGCGGTTTAACGACTTTGCCATCCTCTTTCGGCTGCTGCACCGCAGCCGCTTGCCCCAAACGGCAGAGCTAGCAGGGGATTGTCTGCTGGAAAAGTACTACCAACAGGCCCTGGAGCAGGGTGGCCGGGTACGGGAACGGCTGCGGGAGGGGGTTGAGGAGTGCATCAGGTTGCTGGCAAATGGGTTCCTGGCCCATCCCAAGAACCAGAGGCTGAGAGCGCGGCTCTTGTCGGATCCCAGGGAGCTCTACCGCCAACTGCTGCGCTTGGTCTACCGGTTCCTGTTCCTCTTGGTTTCCGAAGAGCGGGGGTTGATGAGCAGCGCGGCGCTCTATCGCGAGCACTACAGCGTGACGCGGCTGCGGCGGTTTTTGGATCGGCAAAGTGCCCAAGACGAACACGAGGATCTCTGGTGCAGCTTGCGGGTGCTCTGGAGGGTGCTTTCCCAAGAGGAGCTGGCGGAGCTGCTGGGGGCTGCTCCTCTCAACGGAGAGCTGTTTGCCCCTCTGGAGCTGGATGAGTGCAGCCTGAGCAACCGGGATCTGCTGCAAGCCTTTTCGCACCTAGCCTACTACCGAGAAAACCCCACCTCTCCCCTTCGGCGGGTCAACTACGCGGCGCTGGATGTAGAAGAACTGGGATCCGTCTACGAAAGCTTGCTCGACTACCAGCCTCAGATTGTAACTGGGCAAGGGGCGCCTCGCTTTGAGTTGAGCTACGGCTCAGAGCGCAAGAGCACAGGCTCCTACTACACCCCGCCGGAGCTAGTGGCCGAACTCATCCGCTCGGCGCTGGAGCCAGTGATCGAAGAACGGCTGAAAGCCGCTCGCCCACCTGAGGAAAAAGAGCAAGCGATTTTGTCCATCCGTGTGTGTGATCCCGCCTGCGGATCCGGTCACTTCCTGCTTGCTGCCGCCCGCAGGTTGGGCAAGGAACTGGCAAAGCTCCGCACCGGCGAAGAGGAACCCGCCCCCGAGCGTGTCCGCGAGGCCATCCGCGATGTGGTGGCGCACTGCATCTACGGCGTGGACAAAAACCCGCTGGCGGTGGAACTCTGCCGCGTGGCCCTGTGGCTGGAGGCCCACTGCGCCGGCAAGCCCCTCACCTTCCTGGATCACCACATCAAGTGCGGCGATTCGCTGGTGGGTGTCTTGGATTTGGCGATTTTGGAAAAGGGCATCCCCGATGAAGCCTTTACCCCGGTTAGCGCTGACTCCAAGGAGGCTGCCCGCTCGCTAAAGCAGCGCAATCGCACCGAGTGCCAGAGTTTGCAAACAGGGCAGCTTTCCCTTGCTTTTGACACTGACCAGGTGGTGGCTGAGCTTAGCCAGGAGCGACAGAAGCTAGAAGCCATTCCAGACAACTCCCCGGCAGAGGTTAGCCGCAAGCAGCAGCTCTACAGCCGCTACTGCCAAGACCCGCAACACCAAAAGCTAGTGGAAGCCTGCAACCTGTGGACAGCCGCTTTTTTCCAGCCCTTGATCCCTGACTTCTCTAGGGCCATTACCACCCAAGCCGTGGCTGATCGACTGCAGGAGAGAACCCCCTCCCAGGCCCTTGCCACTGCTCAGGCCCTCGCCGTCGAGAACCGGTTTTTCCACTGGCCGCTGGAGTT
>NZ_JANSIC010000113.1:0-8796 GCF_047461955.1 Synechococcus sp. R55.7 | reverse complement strand
GCCTCTGCTGCTTTTTTGGCCAGCTCATCTACTGTGAAGTAGCGATGAAATTTATCCGTCACGCGCAACCAAGGGGAACGGCAGCCTTCTTTGCGATAGCGGGTAACGAAGCCTTTTTCTACCAGCTCTGCCACGTGCTGATAAGCACCTTGACCGCGCAACTCCACCAAATCGGCTTGCGAGAGCGGGCCACGCAGAATGATTGTAGCCAGGGTACGGGTAGCACCCACCCCAATTTCAGGGGGTAAAAGCTGGTTGGCCAGCTCCAAAAACGGCTCCCGCAACTGCAGGGCAAACCCCTCCTCCACCTGTAGGACTTCCAGGGCAGAATCGCGATGGGCATAGTCTTCCATTAATTCCAGCAGCGCATCGTAGGCTTCGTCGCGACTGCAATGGGCCAACTGGGCCAGGGCGGATAGCTCCAGGGGCTGCCCTTTTAAGTAGAGGATCGCTTCGATCTGATTTTTCAGGGCCAAGACACGCTCCCTCTGACCTTGCCTTTCCGCCAACAAGGGATGCGAAATCGACTTAAGAGAACGCGGGGCCATTGCAACAAGGGATCCGCTCAACTTGCTCCGTAGCATAGCAGCAGTTCTAGGCTGAGGGATCCCTTGGCCAAGCGGGCCGGATCCATCCTCGCCTTCGAGCTAGAACCCTACCCCTGATGCCACCACCATCACCACCACCGCCGCAAAGATAATCAAGGCGTAAAACTGGGCCTTGCCGCTCTCCAGGTATTTCATCGCCTCGCCGCTCACCATGGTCACCAAGCCCGTCAGGTTGACCACACCATCCACAATGCGGCTGTCCACCTCCAGCGCCTCCCGTGCCACGAAGCGGGTGCCCTGCACAAAGACTCGCTCATAGAGGTCGTCAATGTACCACTTGTTGAGGGAGAAGTAGTAGAGCGGCTGCAGGCTTTGGGGGAAGGTGCCCGGGTCGATGCGCTTTTGCCAGTAGATCAAGCTGGCCAAGGTGATGCCGATCAGCCCAATGCCCACGGAGCTACCCGCCATGATCAGAAACTCTGCCCAATCGAAATGGCCCGCCAGCACCTCCTGCCACTCTGCTGCCACCAGCGGCAAAATCGAGCCTGCCTCCGCCACAGACTCAGTCGGTGGGTGGATGAAAGCTTCAAAGAAGTTGGCAAAAGGGGTACCCACCAGGCCAATCAGCACAGAAGGGACGGCCAGAGCCAACAGCGGGAAGGTCATCGACCAAGGGGACTCATGGGGCTCTGAGGCATGGGCATCTCCGTCGTGCAGGTTTTCGTGGGCTTCAGGATGGCTGCTGGGCTGGGGTTTTTCTTGAATGTTCATGGCTCCAGGGCCAAAGGCCGGTTGTTTCCCCGCAAAAACGTAGGCAAAAGCTGGCACAGGACGGCCCTGGCTGATGGCCACCTCCTGCCGCAGTCTCAGGTTGGTGCCGCGAAACTCCCCTTCGAAGGTGAGGAAATAGATGCGGAACATGTAGAAGGCGGTGATCCCGGCGGTGAGGAAGCCCACCCCCCACAGAGCTGGGTTCCGTTCGAAAACAGCGCCCAAGATCTCGTCTTTAGACCAAAAGCCGGCGAAGGGCGGGATCCCACAAATGGCCAACGTGCCGATCAAAAACGTGATGGCCGTAACCGGCATGTATTTGCGCAACCCCCCCATCAGGCGCATGTCTTGGGCCAAAACCGGGTCATGGCCGACCACCGCTTCCATGCCGTGGATAACTGAGCCAGAGCACAAAAAGAGCATCGCCTTAAAGTAGGCGTGGGTCATCAGGTGAAACAGGCCCGCCCCATAGGCGCCGCACCCCATGGCCATGACCATGTAGCCCAGCTGGGAAATGGTGGAGTAGGCCAAGCCTTTTTTGATGTCGTTTTGGGTGATGGCAATGGTGGCCCCCAAGAAGGCTGTGCCCGCCCCCGTCCAGGCGATGATGTCCATGGCCACCGGGATCCCTTCCAGCACCGGGAACATGCGGGCCAAGAGGAATACCCCAGCCGCCACCATCGTGGCTGCGTGGATGAGAGCCGAGATAGGCGTGGGACCTTCCATAGCATCCGGCAACCACACATGCAGGGGGAACTGAGCGGACTTGGCCACCGGCCCCAAGAACACCAACACCGCAAACAGGGCAATTAAGCTGCTGCTCACCGCTCCGGCAGCCAACATCTCCTGCAAGTTGCGCCCGATCTCGTTGAACGCGAAGGTGCCGGAAATCCAGTAAAAACCTAAGATGCCCAACAGCAGGCCGAAATCTCCCACCCGGTTGACCACAAACGCCTTTTGCGCTGCTTCTGCCGCCGCCTGCCGGTCGTGCCAAAAGCCGATGAGCAGGTAGGAGCACATCCCCACCAGCTCCCAGAAGATATAGATCTGCACCAGGTTGGGGCTGACCACCAAGCCCAGCATCGAGGAGCTAAATAAGCTCAGGTAGGCGTAGAAACGCACATAGCCGGGATCGTGGGCCATGTAGCCATGGGAGTAGATCTGCACCAGAAAGGCCACCGTGGTCACCACCACCAGCATCATGGCGCTCAGGTGATCCACGACAAAGCCCATGTCCACCGAGAAGGATCCCGCCTGGGCCCAGGTGATGGTTCTGAGGACGGTTTCGTGCCCTTGCACCTGGCTGACCAAAAGGGCAAAGGCATGAACCATCGCCGTCCCGGTCGCGAACACGCTCAAAAAGGCAGCCAAAGAGCGGTTGGCCCTTGTCCAGGCGTTGAACATCAGGATACCTAAGCCGAGGAGAAAGGCTGCCACCAAAGGATAGACGGGGATCAACCAGGCGTATGTGTAGATGAATTCCATGGGAAATGCTTCCGAATGCGTCCTCTCACAGCAACGAACCTGCTCTGCTAGCCCTGCAATTGGCCGGTGGGAGTGTCTGGTGGGCTGGCATTTGCTCAACTGCTTCTGCCATTGTAAACTTTTGCGACAGAGTGCGGATCCGGATCCCGAGCATCAAGTCCATCACAGCAGAGGCTTTTCCCAGAGATCAATCGGGATCCCCGCAGTTGAATCTGTAGATATCCTAAAGAATCGGCTCTGAGCCCAAGCTGACAGTCGCAAGCAAAAAGATGACAGGGATCCCTTGCGAGCGCTACAACGAAGGCTAGATCTACTGGCGGTCTGGAGAAACTACCCATGAGCTTGAACCTGGTGACCTTGGTGGGGCGAGCCGGCATGGATCCGGAGGTGCGCTACTTTGAGTCAGGCAAGGTGGTCTGTACTTTTAGCTTGGCGGTCAACCGATTCCGCAAAGGGGAAGACAAGCCTGATTGGTTTAACCTGGAGCTGTGGGGCCGCACTGCCGAGGTGGCGGGAGAGTATGTGCGCAAAGGCAGTCTTATCGGAGTAACGGGCAGACTGAAGTTTGATCGCTGGACAGACAAATCCACCGGAGAAGAGCGCCAGAGACCCATCATCGCTGTGGATCGCCTAGAACTGCTGGGATCCCGTCAAG
The DNA here is from genome assembly GCF_047461955.1 of Synechococcus sp. R55.7. NCBI lineage: Bacteria > Bacillati > Cyanobacteriota > Cyanophyceae > Synechococcales > Synechococcaceae > Synechococcus > Synechococcus sp. R55.7. The sequence continues at coordinate 5,337 of NZ_JANSIC010000113.1, read as the reverse complement.
ACCGCGACTCCAACCTGCCCCCCGAAGAGCCGTTTTGACTTGTCTGGCCGGAGCCGGGCAACCTCAAGGTTTGGCTCTGCCCAAGCATCGCCTGCATTCCTGCACCACCTCTGTCAAATCCTGGCTGCACCAGGGATAGTCCAACGGGGGTCGGCGGATCACCCACAGAGGGATCCCCAGGGTTTTGGCCACCGCCTGCTTGATCCCCAGCCCACCTGCTTCCCCAGAAGCTTTGCTGATCACCACCTGAGGGCTGAACCGCTGCCAAAGCTGCAGTTCTTGCTCAAAGCTGAGGGGCAAGCGCATCCCGATCACCCGCTCGGCAGGGATCCCCGTTTGCACCGCTTGGGGAACCGATTCCGGCAGCACCCGTGCCCACAGTTGGCAGCGATCTTGCCAAGGTACAAACAGGGGCAGGGCCTTCACTCCCACCGTCAGCAGCACCCGCCGCCCCGCCAGCACCGCCTCTGTGAGCACCCCCTGCCAGTCCGGCACCACCTGGACCCAGGGATCCAGCTCCAGAGGAGGGCGTTCGTAGCGCAGGTAGGGGATCCCCAGTTGAGCCGTCACCTGGATGGCCAGTTGCGAGATTTGCTGGGCAAAAGGATGAGAGGCATCCACCACTACGCGGATCCGGCACTCTTGCAGGAATTGTTCCAGAGATGGCGGCGAAAATCGGGTGACCACCACCTGACCAGGCAAATCCTGATACAGTCTTCTGGCCCCTTCGGTGGTGACGGTTGCCACCCAAGGGATCCCCTGCCGGCTGAGGGCGTCGGCCAAGCTGCGGCTCTCGCTAGTGCCCCCGATCAAAGCCACTTCAACTGGACTACCAACTGAGCTCATGGTGTGTTGCCAAACTTTGACGCCCGTAGATACGATCAAGATCACCGGCTGGAGGCAATTGCTCATGATCGAGATGCATGTGGCTGGGATTGCGGTCGATGCCGTCAACCAAAACCCCATTGTCATCCTGCGCGATGGCAGTGAGCGTCGTGCCCTGCCCATTTGGGTGGGAAAAGCAGAGGCCAACGCCATTTTGCAGGCCCTGGACGACCAAAAGCCACTGCGCCCCATGACCCATGATCTCATCCTCAATTCCTGGAAGACGTGGGGGATCAAGCTGGAGCGAGTCATCATTCACGCGTTGCTGGATAACACCTTCTACGCGGTGCTCGTCACCGTGAATGGTGACAAAAAACAAGAGATCGACTGCCGCCCCAGCGACGCCATTGCCCTCGCTCTGCGGGCCCATGTTCCCATCTGGACGGTGGAAGAGGTCATTGCGGAAGCCTCGATCCCCATGAACCAGGATGCCGACGAGGCGGAGCGGGAGGCCTTTCGCAAGTTTGTAGAAAATGTAACCCCCAGAGACTTTATCCGCAGCTACCCCATGACCGACCATCCCACCGAAGCCGACAGTTAAGCAGCTAAGGCGGATCCCACCCCCAGGGATCCCGGCAGACAGGCCATGCCCCAGGTTGCCAGGTTAACGGTCTATCCCATCAAGTCCCTGGATGGGATCTCTTTGTCTGAGGTGAGGCTGACGGCGGGGGGGACTTTGGAGGGGGATCGGCGCTACGCCCTGGTGGATGCGGAGGGGAAGCGGGTAAACGGCAAACGCCATGCTGCAGTCCACCGCCTGCGTGCCCGGTTTGATCCCCGGTTGTGCCGGGTGCAGTTGTGGGGGGAGGGCAAGGCGGCTCAGTTTGACCTGCAGCAGCAGCGGGATGCTTTGCAGACTTGGCTCAGCGATTGGTTCGGTTTTCCGGTGCAACTGCTGGAGGAGCCTCTCAGGGGGTTTCCGGATGATCCCTATGCCAACGGCCCCACCCTGATCAGCATAGCCACTCTCGAGACAGTGGCCAATTGGTTCCCCGGCCTCACCCCCGAAGAGATGCGGCAACGCTTTCGCATGAATATCGAGCTGTCGGAATGTCTGCCCTTTTGGGAGGATCGGCTCTTTGCCCAGGCAGATCAAGGGGTGCGCTTTCGCATTGGGGAAGTGGAGCTGCTGGGCCTCAACCCCTGCGCCCGCTGTGTGGTGCCCACCCGGGATCCCCTGAGCGGAGAGGCCTATCCCGGTTTTCAAAAGCACTTCGTAGCGCAACGGCAGAAAACCTTGCCACCCTGGGCCGAAGCCAGCCGCTTTGACCATTTCTATCGCCTTGGGATCAATACGTGGATCCCGAGAACGGAGGCGGGCAAGCACCTGAGGGTTGGGGATCCCGTCGAAATCCTCGGGGTTGAACCCCTCAGCCTTTACCCTGAGCTGAATCGAACCCCAGGTTAGTTTCCGACCTACAATCAAGCTAGAGCAGCTCTTTTGGCTTGACCAAGCTATGCAAACCCTGGATCGGCCCAACGCCCCCACCCAGCAGCCCTACCCAGAACCGGTCTATCCCCGTCGCCCCACCCGTACGGTGGCCGTAGCCGATGTGTTGATCGGCAGCCAGCACCCGGTGGTGGTACAGTCCATGATCAACGAGGACACCCTCGACATCGACGCAGCAGTAGCCGGGATCCGCCGTCTGCACGAGGCGGGCTCAGAGATTGTGCGGGTTACCGTTCCCAGCATGGCCCATGCCAAGGCGATGGAGGCGATTCGGGAGAAGCTGATCCAAACCTACAAGCCCGTGCCTTTGGTAGCTGATGTCCATCACAACGGCATCAAGATCGCCCTGGAGGTGGCCAAATACGTGGACAAGGTGCGCATCAATCCAGGGTTGTTCGTCTTTGAAAAACCTCAGCCCGGTCGCACAGAATATACCCAAGCCGAATTTGAGGCCATCCGCAACAAAATCCGGGAAACTTTCACCCCCCTTGTCCAGACCCTCAAAGCCCAGAACAAAGCCCTGCGCATTGGGGTCAATCATGGATCCCTGGCAGAGCGGATGCTCTTCACCTACGGGGATACGCCTGAGGGCATGGTGGAGTCGGCCCTGGAATTTGCCCAAATTTGCGCCGAGCAAGACTTTCACAATGTGGTGCTTTCCTTCAAGGCCTCCCGCCCGCAGGTCATGTTGGCGGCCTACCGGCTGGCAGCCCGTCGCTTCGATGCCCTGGGCCTGAATTACCCCTTCCACTTAGGTGTCACCGAGGCGGGCGATGGAGAATATGGGCGCATCAAGTCGGCGGTGGGGATCGGAACCCTCTTGGCTGAAGGGATCGGCGACACGATTCGGGTTTCTCTTACGGAAGCGCCGGAAAAGGAGATCCCGGTGGCCTACGGCATTTTGCAAGCTCTGAACCTGCGCAAAACCATGGTGGAGTATGTGGCCTGCCCTTCCTGTGGCCGCACCCTGTTCAATTTGGAGGAGGTGCTGCAGAAGGTGCGCGCCGCAACCCAGCACCTGGTGGGGCTGGACATTGCCGTGATGGGCTGCATTGTCAATGGGCCGGGAGAGATGGCCGACGCCGACTACGGCTACGTGGGCAAGACGCCGGGGGTGATCTCTCTCTACCGCGGCAAAGAAGAAGTGAAAAGGGTGCCGGAATCGGAAGGCGTGCAGGCGCTGATCGATCTGATCAAAGCCGATGGGCGCTGGGTGGATCCCCCTTCTTCCCATTAACTCTGCTTCCCCCTCAAGAGGCGACCTGCCCAGCCATCCTGCCGCGCTCTTGCTTCGCTCAGAAACTGGCTAGTGGCGTTTGCCACGCAGGGCTTTGGCGCGGTTGTTCACCTGCCTTACAAACAGAGGCAGCAGGTGCGCCTGGATATATTCAAACGCTGCTTGTAGACCTTCTTTTTCGTAAACCAGGCCGATTTCCGCCTCAACCTGCGTGGGATCCCTGAGGGCCGACAAAAATTGATTGGAGGTCAGCCACGTGAAGAGTTCTGCGCGATTCAAGTCACAACTGGGCGGGGAAGGCACTTGCCAGTCTTGAGGTGGCCCAAGCAGCCACTGCCGGGCAAACAAGCTCAACACCGCATCCCCCAGCCAAGCCTTGTCGCGACGGGATCCCTCGTCCAATTGGGCCACCTGCTGTCTGATGGTCTGGCCGGTTGGGGAGAGATGGGATCCTGTCGGCATGGAAGTGGCAAGTGCGCAAGGACTGGCAGCAGACAAGCCCGGCGGCAAAGCGCCCCTGCCTCATTTTAAGATAGGGTCTGGCCCGTTGCAGATGGAGTGTGGCATTGTGAGGATCCTTGGAGCATGTTGTTGGAGCTAACCCCAGAAGAATGCGAATCGGTGATTCCGGTGGTGCCAACGCGCCTTCAGTATGCGGCTTACTGGAGCGATGCCCTCAAGAGCACGGGCCGCATCATCACGGCCATTTTGGTGGGCGTGGCGTTGCTGGTTCTTTCCCGCGCTTTCGGCGAGGGATCCTTTCTGGGGGCAATCGCCTTCCTGGTCGGGATTCTCTCGTTGCTCTATCCCTTCCTGTGGGGGCCGCTCTATACCATCTCCCGCCGTCAGCTAGCCTTTCGCGAGATTCCCTATGGGGGATTGTTTTTTGGGCAGGTGTTGCGCACTCGCCGCTACGAGGTGGTGGTGGAAGAGCGAGAAAAGCTGGATGAAGATGGCAACTTCTACATTGAAGAGGTGCGGGAGCGCCAGTTTGAGATGGAAATTGGCGATGAGACCGGAGTCGTCTATCGTGTGCGGGCCAAGGACGATCCCCGCTACAGGCGAATTGTCAAAAAGCAATCGGTGCTCGGGTTGGTGAAAGCCTATTCCCGCGATTTGCAGCGCCGGCCCACCTTGAGCGAGGTCTATGTGGTCAAGCTGGGGGAGTGGGTGGGAGATGTCTCCTATCTGGATCGGGAGGCTTTTTTGGATATGGCAGATGAGCTGTTGGAGCTACAGGCCCAAGGACAAGCTTGATCCCCTGGATCCCTGGTGTTCTCTGGGATGGAGGGGAAGGGATCCCTGCCTTTTTATTCTGAAACCTAAACGGCTGCCTATCCGGGAGCGCCGCTTTTAACGCTGGGTTAGCCGCATTATTGTACTGGCCAGGGGTAGGGTTGGGTAGTTTACTGTGGACTGGCGGGAGCTTTAAACTGAGGGCTGTAAGCTAAAAACAACTGCCATGGGCGATCCTCTCACCCCCCAAGTTAGCGAGCGCATCTGCAAGCACATGAACGAAGATCATGCCGATGCAATAGCCCTCTACGCCAGGGTCTTTGGCCAGGTGGAAGGAGTTACCCAAGCCCGCATGCAGGCCATTGACCCGGAAGGGATGGACTTGCGGGTGCAGGTCGACGGGGCCGTACAAACGCTGCGGATCCGCTTCGACCACCCCCTGCGGGACTCCGAGGACGCCCATCAAACCTTAATTGCCATGGTGAAGCAGGCTCGCGCTCAAGTTAAACAGGCTACAAAGTGATGAGAG
>NZ_JANSIC010000112.1:0-8801 GCF_047461955.1 Synechococcus sp. R55.7 | reverse complement strand
GCCTTCAGGCCGGGGAGGATGTCAATTTCCCAGTTTCACCCTCCTCTCTGGCTCAGCTTGGAGCCAATGGCCTCATCGGCAAACCCTTCAACGCCGCCACCCTGGCTGCGGACATCTGTGCTCTGCTGGGCTGGGATCCCTGACTCAACCCTGAACCCGCCCCAAAGACCCCTGGGATCCCACCGATATCCGCCAAATCGCGTAGAAGAAACGTACAAATTGCCTACGCAAATCCTCGATGTTTCTCTGTACTTCCACTGATCTCGAGGCTATGATAGGGGCATGAACGTTAGAAATACGGAGGAAACACAGATGCAAGTCAGTGAAGATCTAACCCTGGACTACCGTACTTACCGCATAGCAGCCCTATTGAGCGAGAGCTTCTCTTTGGGAGCACTGCTGGGAGTATCCCTCAAGTGGCAGAACGATGTCTCCTCCGTGAATGAGCCGCGGCCCAGGGCTTCCCATCTTTCCCTGCAGGACATCGAGCAGCGCTACCTCACCTCTTGGCAAAGATAGTCTTCTCCCTTCAAAAACCATCTCTCAAACAGAACCAGCCATGAATACAAGTCTTGACTCTGTTACTCTGCCCTCCAGCATCCAAGAAATCGTGGAGCAGGTGTTCCGCAGCAGCTTCCTCAGCTTGGGCCAAGAGAACCGCATCAATGAGCTGCTCTTTCAGCGGCGCTACTCTGAGGCTGACCTGGAACTGTTGGACTGCCTAAGCTTGGCGTTGCTGAACCATCAAATTGAGACGGAAAAACGTTCTGCGGCAAAAGCTGCCTGACCCCCAAAACGCATCAAGTTCCTCCAAAGCAAAAGGGGATCCCAGCTGGATCCCCTTATTTGTCCAATCTGAGTCCAGTGACCTAGCTGATCTCCAAGGAAAACCCTGGAAGCGCCCCGGCAAGCATTCCAGAGTTCTTGCAGGATGTGGGGACTAGACCGCAACGGTCTTCTTCACCTGAGCCGCCAAAGCTCCAGAAGCATACTTGGCTGCCATCTCATCCAAGGTAACCACCGGAACTTTGGTGCCATGGCCAGCACAGCCGAAGGCAATGTAGCGCTCAGCACAGACTTTTTGCATTTCCTTGATGGAAGGCTTGAGGAAGTGGCGGGGGTCAAACTCTTTCGGATTCTCGGCCAGAGCGCGGCGCACGGCAGCTGTGATGGCCAGGCGGTTGTCGGTGTCGATGTTTACTTTGCGCACTCCATTTTGGATGCCCCGCTGAATTTCTTCCAGCGGCACACCGTAAGTCTCGGGAATGGAGCCGCCGTATTCGTTGATGATGTCGATCAGCTCCTTGGGCACCGAGGAGGAACCGTGCATCACCAGGTGCGTGTTGGGCAGGCGGCGGTGGATCTCGGCGATGCGCTCCATGTCGAGGATGTCACCAGTGGGCTTCCGGGAGAACTTGTAGGCGCCATGGCTGGTACCAATGGCTACGGCCAGCGCATCCACCTGAGTTCGCTCCACAAAGTCCACCGCTTGGTCGGGGTCGGTGAGGAGTTGGTCATGGCTGAGCGCCTCTTCCGCGCCGTGGCCATCTTCCGCTTCCCCACGGCCCGTTTCCAGGGATCCCAGGCAGCCCAGTTCCCCTTCCACACTCACCCCGATTGCATGAGCCACTTTCACCACCTCGGAGGTAACGGCCACGTTGTACTCGTAGCTGGCCGGGGTCTTGGCATCTTCCTTGAGGGATCCATCCATCATGACGCTGGTGAAGCCGTTGCGGATGGCGGAATAGCAGGTAGCCGGGCTATTGCCGTGGTCTTGGTGCATGGCGACGGGGATGTGGGGGTAGGTCTCCACTGCCGCCAGGATCAGGTGCCGCAGAAAGTTCTCGCCCGCATACTTGCGTGCCCCTCGAGAGGCTTGCAGGATAACGGGGCTGTTGGTTTCATGGGCTGCCTGCATGATTGCTTGGATCTGCTCCATGTTGTTGACGTTGAAGGCAGGAATGCCGTAGCCATGTTCGGCGGCATGATCCAGCAGCGTCCGCATTGCAACGAGAGCCATCGGTTACCTCCTGAGGTGCTGACCTAGTGCGTATGAGATTTGCTTACCGTTGATCTTAAGATACTTTTTACGTTTTGGCGGATAAGCCGCCGGGGATCTGCGTATCTTGCCGAGGGATCTTTGCAACCATTGGCCGCAATGCTCGCGCTCAGACGCAACAGGCGCGCCGACATCTTCAGATACAGTGGGGAGGGGCAAGACTGTTGGGCGCTTGCATCGAGGATGGATCTGCCCATGCCCGCTCAATTTATCTCTTAGTCTCTCTAATTCTACTGTGGTGTTTTTGTGTTGTTTGCCCGGAGGAATGGGAACGTGCGTTGCAATCGCTGGCCGGTCTTGGGTGTAAAGCCAACAAGGGCTCTGTCCTGCTGGGGCAAAAGGCTGCGCTGGGTGCGAGGAACCGGTTTGGCAATGGCCTGCTGGGCAGTGGCGGGCCTTCGGTCGGCAGCTTGGGGGATCCCTGGGCAATCTCCGGATCAGGTGGCGGCCTGGGTGAGGGACAATCCTGTGCTGCGGCCCCGTCCGGGCGAAACCCTGAACATCAACCGAGTGGAGCCGGATGGATCCCGTTTTACGTTCTTGGCTTCGGTGGCTCCGCCGGGACGGATCATCAACCCGCTGGATCGGGAGACGATTCGCTCGGAACGGATGACGTTCTTTCGCCCCCAAGGACTGACAGCAGAGGATCTCTTTCAAGCCATTCGCGATGTCTATGGGCCGGAGATCGCCGCCGATCTGGATCAGGCGGTGGAGGTGATTCGCTACCCATCCCCAGAAGCTCTGGCAAGCAGTCCGGGCTATACCTTGGCCCTTGCCATCCAAGGGGTGGTGCTGCGGGGAAACCAATTTGTGTACTGGCTGGAGCTGACGCAAAACCCCGATGGCCGTGTACAGCAGGGGCAGGTGTGGGTGTTCCAAGAGGAATGGCTACCCAAGGTGGAAGGGGAGTTGGCGGAACGTTTCCCCTTGCAGGTGATGACCCGTTGAGGGGCCCCCAATCTTTATCCCCGAGGAGAAGGGCGCTCAGGGGCGGAGGGAGTTGCTGACATCCAAAGCCGGCAATTCCACCCGTTCTACCTGGGGCCGAAAGCCCAACCAAGGAGTGGCCAACTGGGCAAATCGCTCTGGATCCCCGCTCACACAGAAACGGTGGGGTTCCTCCTGGGCAGCGGTCAAGGGGCGACGCAAGTCCCACAAACTCAATTCGCGGGCCAGGGATCCCACCAGCGCCATCCCTGGATCCACCCGTTTGACCGAGGACGGCAGCAAAGGCTTCAGGATTGGATCCAGCAGGGGGTAGTGAGTACAGCCATAGACAAGAGTATCGATCCCCTGTTGCAACAGCGGTTGCAGGTAGCGTTCAGCCGCCTGTCGCAGAGCAGGGCTATCCAGCCATCCGGCTTCAATGAGAGGGACGAACTCAGGGCAGGCCTGCTCCCAACAGTAAACGGGGTACGGAAAACGTTTGGGATCCAGAGCGCTGTACTCTTGAATGGCTTTTGAGTAAGCGCGACTCTTGACCGTGGCCACCGTGGCGAGCACCCCAATGCGGGATCCCTGGGCCAGTGCTGCCTGGGCGCCGGGTAGGATTAACCCTAGAATGGGCAGGGCAAACTCCTGCCGCACGTGGTCCAGAGCCAAGGCCGAGCTGGTATTGCAGGCCATCACCACCAGCTTCACCGGCTGTGCCTGCATCCATGTCAGAATTTGCCGCACAAAGGCCAGGATCTCCTCTGGCGAGCGTTCCCCATAGGGCAACCGCGCTGTGTCGCCGAAGTAGATGAGCCGTTCCTGGGGGAGCCGGCGGCGTAAGGCTCGCCAAACCGTCAGCCCGCCCAAGCCGCTGTCAAACACCCCAATTGGCCAACTGGGATCTGGCTCTGATTTCCACTCCCACTGCATGCTCCGTTCTCCTCAACACCTTGGCCTAAGCTGCTGTATCCTACCCTGCTTTCGAGAATCTCGGCGACAGATTCCCTGCCTTCCCTCTGAGATCAACTGGGCCAACTGGATCGTCAATTCGATCAGTTAAGGATCAATTGAGAGATCCGATAGACATGAACAAGCTCAGCCAACGGCTAGCGACTGCGCAAGAAAGTCTCAATGCCATCGGCAATGGCCCGCGCCAAAATAGCCTGATATTCGGCAGTGGCCAATTTTCGCCCTTCGGTTGGGTTGGTTACGTATCCCAACTCCAGCAGCACGGAGGGCATACCCACAGGTGTTTCCCGCACCACAAAAAAGCGGGCTCGTCTCACCCCCCGGTCAGCAGCACCGGTGGCCCTGACCAAGCTGCGGTGCAAGATGGCGGCCAGCTCGGCGCTATCGGGTCGCAGGTAATAGGTCTCGATGCCGTGAATGCCGGAGCGATCCAGGGCGTTGGCATGAATGCTCACCAGCAGGGCAGCATTGGCCTGAACGGCCATATCCACCCGCGGTTGCAGCAGCACTTCCCGGTCATCGGTGCGGGTCATCACCACCCCGTACCCCCGCTCCTGCAGCAGTCGTTGCACCTGGTGGGCAACGGAGAGCACGATGTCCTTCTCCTGGATCCCATCCACCCCGATGGCACCGGGATCCCGTCCCCCGTGGCCGGGGTCGATGGCAATGACCGTCCGGTTCAGAGATTGGGGGGTGGAAGGGGAGGCAGGGCCGGGCGTCTGCGGCTGAGGTATTGGTGGAGGAGCATTCAGAGGTCGCAGCTCCAAGGTAATGCGGCGGGATCCCTGGCCGGGGTTGGGCTCGAAGACATTGAACTCCTCGGCGGGCTGCACCAGAATGCTGACCGTGCGGGCATCTTCCTGGACAAAGCGGATCCGCTCCACCGGCCCTCCAACCGGCAAGCCGGGATCCGGCATAGACTGGGGCAGGCGAGCGGGCGCCACGTTGATGCGGTAGCCACCACTCTCGGGATCCCAGCCGGCCCGGTAGAACATGAATCCATCGGCGCTGATGATCAACCGGTTGCCCTGGAGCTGAACCGATTGCAACGTGGCCAGCGGCCCACTGCTGTTGACAGAGCTGACCTCGGGCAAAAGGCTGGCCTGGGCAGCACCGCCGGCAGGCTGGATCCAGATCCCACCTCGCTGTGGGTCGTAGCGGGCTTCCCAGTCGCCACCGGAGGAATCCACATCCAGCACTACCCGAGCAACGGTGGGCTCAAACTGCCCGATACGCAGCCGCGAAACCCCCAGACGGTTGATGACATAAGCTCGCTGGGTGAGGGCAGGGCTGAGGGTGGTGTTGAGAAAATCCACCACTACCCGATCCGGATCGAGGATGCGCCGCACCGTAGTGGAGGGGCTGCCTTGGGTACGGATAAAAAAGCCTTCTGCTTGCGGGGATACCTCTAAAATTTGATGGCCGGAGCGAGGAGATGGGGTGGGTGCCGGGCGTCGGGGAGGCAGTGTCGGCAAAGGCGGGGACGGCGGGAAGGGATCCCTGGAACCTCCCAATAAGCCGGCAGATGAAGGGGGAGAAGAAGAGAGAGATCCGGCCTGGGTGAATTGAACAGCCCAGCGGGAGGGGCCGGCAGTGAGCAGTTGCAGTTGGTTGAGGCTGAGAGGCTGATCCGGCTGCAGATAGAGCACAAAGCGGGTAATGGTATCCGTAAGCTGGCTAATCTGCAGAGAGGTGACACGGCCCGCAAAAGTCTGGGTTTGGGGCTCCTGTCCAAAGCGGGTGTTGGGAAAATCCAGCACAACCCGAGGCGGATTCTGCAGCACGAACAGAAAAGGCCGCACCTCGCCCTGGGTGTTAACTTCCAGCCGCCCCTGCTGGGGGTCGTAGTACCAACGCTCAATGCGCGATAAACCTGGGGCTGTAATCGCCTGAGCCTGGACAGATTCCGGGGGAAACAGTCCTGCCCCCGCCAAGCTCAACAGCAGCATCGCCCCCCATATCCGCCTTGACCTCGGCTTGCCGAATTCGGGCATGACCTTCCATCCACTCCCCACACCTGCTGCCCTCAACTATACCAACCTGCCCTCGGAGCAGCCTGGGAAGGAGCGCAATTCCGCTCTTGCCTGCAGGGCTGGGGGATGATGGGTAGAGGCTCGCCCCTTCTTCTTCCTGCTTGTTCTCCGGCGAGGTATCTTGGGATGCCCAAACCACCGGATCTCCTAACCCTGGCCCGAGCTGGACACGCCCAGTCGATTGTGCAGGTTGTGCGGATGGAGCTGCTGCGGCGTCGCTGGTGTGCTCAGGTAGACTTTGCCGACGAGACCCTGCACATTCACCTCATCGGATCCCCTTATCGGCCTCAGCTCTCCCCCCAAGTTGCCGCCGCCCAACTGTTTCTGATCCTGAAGCAACTGCGGATTCCACGGCTGGATCAAGTGGAGATTTGCGCTTTCCGCGGCTCACGCTTGCTCTGGCGGCAGAGCCTAAAGCTGGGATCCCGGCAGCGTTGGGATCGGTTTTCCTTCGATAACTGGGCAGTCAACGCTTGGGCTTACCCGGCTGCGTTTGCGGTGGCCCTGATGGTGAACAACATAGGCTTGTTGCAGTTGTTGCATTTGCCTCTTCACATTTGGATCCACGAATTTGGCCATGCCACCGTCGCCTGGTGGAGCGGGTATCGGGCTTTGCCTCTGCCCATCGGCTGGACAAGCGTTAGCTCGCAGAGGGATCCCTTTGTGTATTTTGGAATCCTCTTTTTACTGATTCTACTCTTCTGGTCAGCCCGCAAGGAGCGGATTGGGTGGCTGCAGGTGCTGGCCATCTTTCTTGCTCTATTGCAGTTTTACATGACCTGGCTGATGCCCAATCGCACCTGTGAGATGTTGTTTGTCTTTAGCGGCGTTGGAGGAGAATTTTATCTCAGCACCTTTCTGATGGCCAGCTTTTATTTTCCCTTGCCAGATCGCTGGCGATGGGATTTTTGGCGATTTGTCGTGCTGGGGATCGCGAGCAGCAGCCTGTGGAGAAGCTTTTGGGAATGGCACAGCATCAGACTGGGATTGGCCGAGGTTCCCTGGGGAACTTTGTTGGGCGGCCAAGGAGATGCCAGGGGGGATATGAACCGCCTAAACTACGACTTTGGCTGGAGCACCGATCAAATTATCCAAACCTACACTTTTTTAGGGAACCTGTGTGTTTTCGTCGTATTGAGCCTATATGTTCTATTCCTGTTGCGGGCAAATGATGAGATTTGGCTGTATCTGCGAGCAAAGCTTATTCTTTGGATGGATGGTTTGATAGGCTCCAGTTCAAGGAAACGTTCTTAAGATCCTCTTGTACTGAACATTGCCCCAACTACAACTTTTTCCGGCAGCACCAGCTACATCCGGCGCAAAATGAGCTCTTGGGTAAAAGGGATCCCGCTTGTCTCCAGAACTTCCCTAGTGTCCAACTCGATTCCTCAAGGGGGCAGGATCATTTTGGTTTTGGACTGCAGCTTTGCCGGTTGGGAATTGCTCCAACCACTCCGTTGAGCTCAGAGGGCGTTTGTGGTGCCCATCTGGGCAATGATTGGGCGGGAGAAGCGGCACCCCTATCAGGTTGGAGATGGCCTGTTGAGCATTCGCTCTATGCTGAGGGATATGTATAGACAAACTTCCTCTGCAACGGTACTTTACCCATGTCAGCCGCCTTCTCTTGGCCCTACCGCACCCCAGGGATCCCAGACTCTGCCTTTGAACGCATCCCAGGGATCCCGATGAGCCCTCGTGAGGTGCGCGTGTTGGTGCTAAGCCAGTTGCGCCTGGGAGAGAACCACTGCCTGTGGGATATCGGCGCCGGAACCGGCACAATTGCCATTGAAGCGGCTGTTCTATGCCCCAAAGCTCGCGTGATTGCCATCGAGCGAGATGCCGAGGTAGTCAGCCTAATCGAGAGCAATTGCGAGAAATTTGGCCTCACCAACGTGCAGGTGATTCAAGGTACTGCCCCCGATTGTCTGCAACACCTTTCTCCGGCACCGGATCGCATCTGCATTGAGGGAGGCCACCCCCTACGCGAGATCTTGGAAGCCTGCTGGAGCCATCTCAGCCCCAACGGGCGGGTCGTGGCGACGACCAACTCTTTGGATGGGCTCTACGGCCTTTCTGCCGGCCTGGCCGCTGTGCGGGCTCATCATGTGGAGGTGATTCAATCGGCGGTGAACCGCCTGGAACACCGCGGTCGGACTCAAATGCTGCTGGCATTGGATCCCACCTTTGTTTTGAGCGGAGAAAAAATGGGCTAAGTTTTGTGTAAACTGTTTACATTTTTTGGTAGATCTTTTCCCAAGGTGGTGAATAAAAGCAGATTGGTCTGTCTCGAATGTCTTAAACTGCCAAAAAAGATTGGGCCACCACAAACCTTAAGCTATACTGATGTTTCTCGATCCCAAACTCAAATCTGCTTTTATACCAGATTAAGAGAGCTGGGAAACCCAATAGCTATGGATCAATTCCAACACCCCTTTCAGGAGTCACGGGAAGTCAAACTGCGGCAACTGTTGATTCGGGAGCGCTGGCCGGAAATGCTGAAAGGCTGCCGGGCTTGCATCCATTGGGACGACTTCAAGCGACCGGAATGCTGCGGTGACTGCGGCATTGGCGATCGCCGTAGGCAAGCGGTAACCGAAGAAAGCCCACCCAGCAAGTCCCCAGGAATTTAGGGTTTCCCAAGCTTTCCAGAGGGGGATCCCAGCTCTTGTGGTGGTTTGTAGTAATTTTTACCTAGGGAGTTTTACCCAAAAATTGGGTCCCAAGCCCAGTCTTCACATCTGTCTGCAGCCAGAGCAAACCAGCAAGGTGGGGAGGCAACGAGCGCCTCTCGCAGGATCGTTATGTCG
>NZ_JANSIC010000111.1:6325-8852 GCF_047461955.1 Synechococcus sp. R55.7 | reverse complement strand
TCCAAGAGTTGAAGCGCCTGCGCAGCAAGTACGAAAAAGAGGGATCCCAGCCCATCCTGCGTCTGGGGGTCAAGCCGAGCGGCTGCTCTGGCCTCTCTTATGTGATGAACTTCGAGTCTCGGGCCAACCCTGACGATCATACCTTCGACTTTGGGGATATCCAGGTGGCGGTGGATCCCTTGAGCATGACCTTGATCAGCGGCACCACCGTCGACTTTTCCGAGGATCTGCTGGGGGGCGGTTTCCGCTTCAGGAACCCCAATGCAATAGCTAGCTGTGGGTGTGGCACCTCCTTTGCCACTGCTGAGACTGCTGCTGTCGTTGGTCACTAAAGTCTCAATCGCTGCCTCCCACCCGCCTTTGGGCGTCAACGGTTGGAGGGCTCTAGGCTGGGCAGCCAAAGGACAAACCAAGTCCATCCCTTCTGGCTGGTGACCCGGATTTGGCCCTGCAGATACTCCACCCAATGCTTCACCAAGGCCAGTCCAAGGCCGCTGCCCGGCTGCGCCCAGGGATCCTCAGAAGGCACACGGTAAAAGCGTTCGAAAAGGTGGGGCAGGTGTTCAGGCTCGATTTGGGCGGTATTGCCGACTCTTAACTCAACCCCACCGGGAAAGGCTTGCACCTCCAAGCGGAGGGTTCCGCCCGGCTGGGTGAACTTACAGGCATTTTCCAGCAGTTCCTTCAGGATCAGGGTTAGCCGCTGCGGGTAGCTGTAGAGCACTGCCGGGAATGAGGTCAGCTCCGCCATCTCCAGCTTCAGTTGCCGGGCTTGAGCCCGTTCTCGCACCCCGTCGAGCAGGCTTGTGCAAAGGCTGTGGAGATCGATGGCGGCAGCCGCAGAGCCCAACTCCTTGGCTTCCAGGCCCTGCAGATCCAGCAACTTGTTGATCAGCTCAATTTCAGCCTGACACTCTTCCAAAGCGATGCGGTGGTATTGGCACTGCTTCTCGTTGAGAGGAGTGCGGCCCAACAGTTCCAGGGCCAACTTGATCTTGGTGAGGGGAGTGCGCAGCTCGTGGGAAACGCTGGCCAGAAAGCTATCCTTGAGGCGGCTGAGCTGCTGCAAGTCCTGTACCTGGCAGGCCAGCTGGGCGGTACGTTCCTGCACTTTGGCTTCTAGGGCTTGGTTAAGTTCCCGCAGGTGGCGTTGGGCTTGGCTGGCCTGGATCAGGTGGCGGATGCGCCGCTTCAAAACCGACCAGCGAATGGGTTTGGAAATGTAATCGCTGGCCCCGGCAGCAAAGGCTTCATCCACGCAGGACTCATCTTCCAGCGCCGTGACGATGAGAATGGGCAGATCCGAGTTTTGAGCATGGAGGCGGCGACAGCACTCAAACCCATCCACATCCGGCATGACCGCATCCAGCAAGACCATATCCACTGGGTGTTGAGCGGCTAGCTGCAGACAGACTTCGCCGCTGCTGGCTTCCAGGACTTGGTAGCCTTCTCGCTCAAGGGCGTAGCGAACCAAGAGTCGCTGGCTGGGCTCATCGTCCGCGATCAACAACAACGGCTTCTTTTCAGGAGAGGGGGATCCCGCCTGGGCCTCAGGAACCGCCGGCGAGCTGGCCGGAGGGTGGGGATTAGGCCTCAGCATAGGCATTGAGAGGAGAGGGAGAAAGGCTCTGCACTCAGAGACTGAGGATAACTTGCCGATATGCCACCTCCAGCTTCTGCACGGCTTGCTCTATAGTATCCCATTTTACAGAACTGGCTGGCTCGGCATGAACCAGCTTTTCCAACTGCTGACACAGCTCAGCCAGACGTTTGGCGCCCAGGGTGCTGCTGCTGCCCTTGAGGCGGTGGGCCAACCGAGCAATGGCTTGGGGATCCCGCTGCTCTAGGGCCTGCCGCAGGGATCCCAATAGAGCTTCGCTGTCCTGCCGGTAGGTTTGGATCATCTCCTGCCAGGCTTCTGGAGAGCTGAAGACTGCCCGCATCTGGGCGAGGATAACGGGGTCGAGGGGCGGATCCTCTTCTTGGCTGGCCGGGATGGGAAGGGGAAGGGATCCCTGAAGAACCCGGACTAGGGCGGCCGGCTCCAAGGGTTTGGTTAGATAGCCATCTACCCCAGCAGCTTGGGCAGCAGCACGGCCTTCCGAAAACACATTGGCCGTGAGGACAACAATGCGAGGCTGGCGCTCAGGAGGCAGTTCAGCGCGGATGCGACGGGTGGCCGCAAGACCATCCAGCTCCGGCATTTGCATGTCCATCAACACCAGATCGTAGGGTCGCAGGCGCAGAGCTTGGACGGCTTCCAGACCGTTGCCGACTATGTCGGGCCGGTAGCCCAATCGCTCCAGCATGAGGCGAATCACCTTCTGGTTAACCGGGTTATCCTCTGCCACCAGGATCTGAAGCGGGTAGCGGCTGGCCAGGGTCGCGTCCCAAATGGAGGGAGGAGCGGCGGGAGAGGAAGATAAGGAGGAAGGAGCTTTTTCTCCCACAAGCCCCAGCAGCAGCTTCCGCAGTTGGGAGGCTTTGACCGGCTTGGCCAAAGTGGGGAGAGGGTCTGCTGTGGAGA
>NZ_JANSIC010000111.1:3366-6225 GCF_047461955.1 Synechococcus sp. R55.7 | reverse complement strand
GCGGCGGTTGGCAACAGCTCCTGGTCTGGCCTCTTTAGGGGGATGCGAAAGCGAAAAGTGGATCCCTGGCCTGGCTGACTTTCCACCCCGATTGCTCCCCCCATGAGCTGGCAGAGACGCTGGCTGATGGCCAAGCCCAGGCCGGTGCCCCCAAACTGGCGGCTGATGGAGCTATCCACCTGGCTGAAGGGCTTGAAGAGGCGATCCAATTTTTCCGGGGGAATGCCAATGCCTGTATCCCGCACCTGAACGTTGACCCATTGCTTTTCGGGATCCCTCTCCCCGGCCTCGACGGTCACCACCACCTCTCCCTGGGGGGTGAACTTGATGGCGTTGCTGAGCAGATTGGCCAGGATTTGGCGCAGCCGGTTGGGATCCCCTATCAAGGTTGGCGGCAGGTTGGGATCCACCCAAGCCACCAGTTCCAGATCCTTGCTCTGGGCTTGGGCTGCCATCAGATCCAGCAGCTCCTCCACCAACTGCAGCAAGGAAAAAGGCATTTCCTCCAGTTCCAGCTTCTGGGACTCGATCTTGGAGAAATCGAGGATGTCGTTGATTAGGTTCAGCAGCACCTCGCCTCCATAGCGGATGGTCTGTACCCAATCCTGCTGCTGCGGATCCAAGGAGGTGTCCAGGAGTAGACTGGTCATCCCCAAAATGGCGTTGATGGGGGTGCGGATCTCGTGGCTGATGGTGGCCAGGAACTCGCTCTTGGCCCGGCTGGCGGCTTCGGCAGCTTCCTTGGCTGCTTTCATCTGCTCTTCTGCCAGCTTGGCTACGGTGATATCCCGTCCGGCGGCGTAGAACAGGGATCCGGCCAAAGAGGCTCGCCACTCGATGAAACGATAGCTGCCGTCCTGGGTGCGGTAGCGGTTGACGAAGTGATCCAGCCGTTTCTCTTCGACAAGCTGCTGCATGGCCGCCTGCGTGGCGGGGAGGTCTTCCGGATGAACCCACTCCAAAAAGGGTCGGCTCTGCAGCTCCTGCAGGGAATAGCCCAGCGTAGTCTCCCAGGCGCGGTTGAGACGGCGAAAGTACCCTTGGGCATCGGCAATGCAAAGCAAATCCAGAGCTACCGAGAAAAACTGCTCCAGCTCCGCTTCTGCCGACTTGCGGGCAGTGATGTCCACCGCGGTAAACACCCAACACGGGATCCCGCGCAAGACAAGGGGCTGCACAAACACGTCTTCCCAGACAACTCGGCCATCCTGCCGCTGCCATTGCCACTCAAAGCGGGCGGATCCCTGCTGGCGGGCTTGCTCCAAGTAGGACTGCAGCGAGAACTCCCCGCCCCGAAGAGCCTGGCGATAGGGAGACTGCTCGGAAGCGTCGAAGGCCCGCAGCTCCTCCAGGCTGGAGAAGCCATAGGCCGAAATGGCTTGGGAGTTGGCCTCCAGGATCTCGCTCGTCTCTGCATGGCGGATGAGGATGGCCACAGCGGCATTCTCAAACAGAGCCCGGAACTTCTGCTCGCTTTCCTGGACGGCCTGCTGGGATCGCACCCTGTCGGTAACATCGCGGACGATCACCACCACCTCTTGGGGGTTGAGGGGCACAATGCGCACCTCTTCGTGGCGGGTCTCCCCTTCAATCTCGATGCTTTGGTCGTAGCGCTGCCGCGTCTGGGTAGCTATAGCCTGCTGAACAAAGAAAAGCCGCCGCTCGGCCAACTCCGGTGGCAAAAGCTCCTGCAGGGATCGGCCCACGTAGGTGTCGGGTGAGCTATAGGGAACAACCTCGCCCCCCCAGACAAAGCTCAAGCAAATGCCCTGGCTATCCAGGCGGAAGATCAAGTCGGGAATGGCTTCTAGAATGGCTCGCTGCACCTGTTCAGCGGCTTTCAAGGCCAGCTCTGCCTGCTTGGCTTCTGTAATATCCCGCACGATCACCAGGACTTCCTGGCTGTTCAGAGGCACAATGCGGGCTTCTTCGTGGCGTACCTCCCCTCGGACTTCAATGCTGTACTCGTAGCGCTGTTGGGTTTGGGTGGCCAGAGCCTGCTGAACATAGAAAAGCCGCTGCTCTGCCAGCTCCAGCGGCAGAATCTCCTGGAGGGATCGACCTAAGTGGCGCTCTGCTGGGCAGTCAAGATGGACATCGCCGCCGGAAATAAAACTCAGGCAGATGCCCTGGCGATTCAGGCGAACAATAAGGTCGGGGATGGCTTGGAGAATGGCCCGCTGGGTGGCTTCCATTTCTCTAAGGGCCAACTCCGCCTGTTTCCGCTCGGTGATATCTCGCACCAGGATGTAAACTTTGTCTCTCCCGTGAGCGACAACGCAGGCTCTCCGATAGCAGCGGATCCCCGGCTCAATCTCAACTTCGTACTCTAGGTACTGCGGCGTCTGGCTGACCAAGGCCCCCTCCGCCAGAGATGGATACTGCTCTTTCAGCGAGCCAGTAAACACGTCTTGGGCGCGGCGACCCACGTAAAACTCAGGCGGATGTCGGGTGGGAACGTAAGGGGAAGGCTTGCAATGAAGAATGACT
The DNA here is from genome assembly GCF_047461955.1 of Synechococcus sp. R55.7. Taxonomy (NCBI): domain Bacteria; kingdom Bacillati; phylum Cyanobacteriota; class Cyanophyceae; order Synechococcales; family Synechococcaceae; genus Synechococcus; species Synechococcus sp. R55.7. Next base: position 3,735 of record NZ_JANSIC010000111.1, on the reverse strand, counting down.
CCCTCGGCGCTGAGCTCAAAAATCAAGTCGGGAATGGCCTCGTAGAGGGCGCGGTAGCGAGACTCGCTTTCCTGTAGAGCCCGCTCCATCTTGACCCGCTCGCTGATGTCGCGGCTGGTGATGAGGATCCCGTCTCCCACCGGCACCACTTGGTGATGGATCCAACTGGCCTTCAAGCCCGGCTGCCCCGAAATGGGGAACTCCTCTTCCAGAGGAATGCCGGTTTCCACCACTCGCTTGTATTTCTCAAAAAAGCCCCCCCAGCGGTTGATGGGCAGCAGCTCGCACAGCCGCTGGCCGATGATCTGCCGGCGCTGGAGGGAAATGAGCTCTTCCCCCTTGGCGTTGACATCCACAAAGACAAAGTCG
>NZ_JANSIC010000111.1:0-3266 GCF_047461955.1 Synechococcus sp. R55.7 | reverse complement strand
GCCAAGCAGCAGGAGAGCCAAGAAGAGGGATCCCAGCAGCCAAAAGGCAAGGCCAGAGGGATCCACCAGGCCCACCGTTTTCCCTACCGCCCATAGCTCTCTGTGCATAGAACCCAGAGATTCCTGCCCCCTTTCCACAGTATCCCAGCAAGTCTTTCCAGCTTATCTTGGAGGTCAAAAGGGGAAGCTCAGCTAACTTGCGGAAATGGCCTCTATGCAATGGGCAGGATTCCTCAAGAGTGGCTTTTTGGGGAAATGAGTCTTGGCTCAAAGCTTTGTTTCTGGGTGCAGTAGGGAGAGAGACTCTTTATTGTGAAGATGCTTTATTGTGAAAAATAATTGTGAAGATTCAGCGGGATCCCTTGCGCCAGCGGCAGTAGAGTTTTTCCAACTCCACCCAGACCATAACCACGGTGCTAAAGCCCAAGCAGATCAAAAGTTCAGTGCGGGTTAGCTCCTCTGTGCCAAAGAAGCTGCGCAAGAAAGGCACATAGAGCAGAGCCAATTGCAAGAGCAGAGTGGTCAGGACCGCGCCCAGCAGGTAGGGGTTGGAAAAAGGGTTGGTCTCGATGGTGAGCTTCTCGTTGGAGCGCACGGCCAGCGCATGGCCCATCTGGGCGATACACAGGGTGGTGAAGACCATTGTGCGCCAGTGGGGGATGTAGGCTTCCACAATGGCCATCATGAGGATTGTGGAGATGGCAAAAACCACGCCGATGCGCACCATGTAGGCTCCCAGCCCCTGGGCGAAGATGCTCTCTTTGGGGTTGAAGGGGGGGCGCTGCATCACCCCTGGCTCCGCCGGTTCCAAAGCCAAGGCCAGAGCGGGCAGGCCATCGGTCACCAAGTTCATCCACAAGATCTGTAGGGGTGTCAGCGGCACATCCCCCAAGCCCAGGATGGGGGCAGCAGCCACTGTCAGCACCTCACCGATGTTGCTGCCCAAAATGTACTTCACAAAGCGGCGGATGTTGCTGTAGACCACTCGCCCTTCTTCAATGGCTGCCACGATGGTGGCGAAGTTGTCGTCCAGCAGCACCATATCGCTGGCCTCTTTGCTCACATCGGTGCCCGTGATGCCCATGGCGATGCCAATATCCGCTTGGCGCAGGGCAGGGGCGTCGTTGACCCCATCCCCGGTCATGGCCACGAACTCGTTTTGCTTTTGCAAGGCCTGGACAATGCGCAGCTTGTGTTCGGGGGCGACGCGGGCATAGACCCTGACGGTTTGTACCGTTTGCAGCAGCTCCTCGAAACTCAAGCGGGAGAGGGTACGCCCGTCAATCGCCTGATCCTCCGACTCGAGAATGCCCAACTCCCGGGCAATGGCCACAGCCGTGAGCTGATGATCGCCGGTAATCATCAGGGTGCGGATCCCAGCTTCTCGGCAGCGGGCCACGGCCTCTCGCGCCTCTGGTCGCGGAGCATCGTGCATCCCCACCAAGCCCAGCCAAACCAGGTTGTGCTCCACCTCTTCCCCGTTGTCCGGGATCCGCTCTAGCCTCTGGGTGGCTACCCCCAGAACCCGGATACCTTGGGCGGCCAGGCGGTTGTTGGTGCCGAGGATGGCTTGGCGATCGGTTTCCGACAGCTCCTGCCAAGTGCCCCCTTTCTGGATACGATCACACCGCTCCAGCACCAGCTCTGGGGATCCCTTGGTGTAGACGCAGTAGCCGCCGTTTTCTTGGATCACCACGCTCATGCGCTTGCGTTCCGAGCTGAAGGGGAGCTCCTGCACCCGTGGGTAGCGCTCCTGTAGGGAGCCTTTGTGGAGGTTGGCTTTGGCGGCTGCCACCAGCAGGGCGGCCTCGGTGGGATCCCCCAGGATGGACCAGGTGGGCGTTGAAGGGGGGGAAGAAACTGCAGACCGAGGGTTACGCCCGGCAACAGGTTGGAGACTGGCCTGCAACAGGGCATCGTTGCAGAACACCACGGCCCGCAAGATGGCCTGCAGATCCGGGGCGCTCCCGGGATCTATGGGCTGGCCGCCGCAGTAGAAGGATCCCTTGGGAATGTAACCGGTGCCGCTGACGTGGTAATGGCGGTCGGGGGTAATGATGTCGGTTACCACCATTTTGTTTTCCGTGAGGGTGCCGGTTTTGTCGGAGCAGATGGTGGTCACGGATCCCAGGGTCTCTACTGCCGGCAGGCGGCGGATCAGGGCGTGGCGGCGCACCATGCGTTGGGTGCCAATAGCCAGGGTGACAGTGATCACCGCAGGCAGCCCCTCTGGTACCACGGCCACGGCCATGCTCAAGGAGGTTTCCAGAAGCGAGGTGAAAGGGGCCATACTCCTGGCTTGCAGCAGCCCTATCCCCACCACCAGGGCCACCAAAGCCAGGGATCCCGACACCAGCACATTGCCCAGTTGGCTCATGCGCCGCTGCAGGGGAGTGGGCTCGTTTTCCACCGTTTGTAGCAGCTTCGCCACCTTGCCCAGCTCCGTGTTCATGCCGGTGGCAGTAACCAAGAGGATCCCTCGCCCCTGAATCACTTCGGTGCCCATGAAGGCCATGTTGCGCCGTTCCCCCAGCTCGATGTCCGGCGGGAGTACGCAATCTGCCTGTTTGGTTACAGGGGTGGCTTCTCCGGTCAAAGCTGCTTCCCGCACCTGCAGGTTCACGGCCTCGGCCAAGCGCCCATCGGCTGGGATCTGCACCCCCGCCTCCAGCAGCACGCGATCCCCCGGCACCAGTTGGCTGGCTGGAACTTCTTGCCACAGGCCATCCCGCTCCACCCGCACAGTAGGGGAGGCCAGTTTTTTCAGGGCCGCCAGCGCTTTTTCCGCCCGACTTTCTTGCAAATAGCCCAGGCCACCGTTAAGGCCAACGATCAACAAAATGGCCAGGGCATCTTTGGGAAACTCGCCTTCTTGCAAGTCCAAAGTGGCCGAGATCGCCGCTACGGCGATCAGCATCAGCAGCATGACGTTGCGGAATTGATCCAGCAGGACTTGCCAGGAGCTACGGCCAGAGGAGGTGATCAGCTCATTGGGGCCATACTCCCGCTGCCTCTGGATTACCTGCTGAGTGGTGAGGCCGCGATCGGGATCGGTCTGCAACTTCTGGATGGCGGCGGCAAGGGTGAGGCTATGCCAGGCAGGAACAGAAGCAAGGGGGGATCCATCCGGTGGGATCATCGCGACCACTCGAGGGTTCTTGCCGCATTTTGACATACTCCCCGCCCTCGAGGGGGAGGATTCTTGTCATCTCCCCAGTTGTTCGGGCCATAGCTCTTCTGGCGCCAGCGGCTGGGATCATCTTCAG
>NZ_JANSIC010000110.1:7732-8864 GCF_047461955.1 Synechococcus sp. R55.7 | reverse complement strand
CAAGAGGAGATCTCCAGTTTGGTGATCCCGCGCCCCCTGCCCAACTTGGAAGTGGTACTGCCGATCAGCAGCAAGCTGTCTCAACTGGCACAAAACCGCGGCTACAGCCGCCTCAGTAACTTGGCCGTGGGCCTGCTGGAAACTCGCGGCTTCCCGGCAATGGTGGGAGCTGCCGATGTCATGCTCAAAACCGCGGATGTCCAACTGGCGGCCTACGAGACCATTGGGGATGGCCTATGTACGGCCATTATCCGCGGTACAGTGGCCAACGTGGCCATTGCCATCGATGCCGGCATGTACGAAGCAGAGCGCATTGGGGAATTGCACGCGGTGGCAGTGATCCCCCGCCCTCTGGACGAACTGGAGCAAGCGCTGCCCGTGGCCAGTTGTTTTGTTGCTCAACCGGTTACCCTGCCGGTAACCCTTCCTCAAGTTCAGGAACAGGAGGTGCAGCGCAGCGATACAGCCGTAGAGCGGATCCCTGTTTATCTGGAGCCGCCTGAAACTCCCTAGCCCCCTGAGAAACCCATCTGTTGCCCAAGAAAGCCGAGCAGGGCAGAGGGGAAAAATGCTAGGCTACTGGAAGACCTGGGTCCGTGCAGCTCCGACGCCCAAACCGTGTCAGGATCGGAAGATAGCAGCACCACGGGATGCTCTGAGCAGGCGCGTCAACCCGGGTCGCCCTTTGCAGCCCTACTTCTCTCTGCTGGGTTCTCTCCTCCTTGCCCTAGCAGCGCATTACACTATGTCCGAAACAGACAATCCCCTCGCCAACTGGGCTCAAAAAGCCTTTTACTTCGGCATGGGTTTGGCGGCTGTGGCGGCGGATAATGCTGCCAAGGTGGCCAGCAAAGCGGGTATCCGTCTGATGGAGTTGCGCAAGCAGGCGCAAGCTTTGGTGGACGAGCTGGTGGAGCGGGGGGCGATGACCGCTGAAGAGGCGCGGGCTTACATGGATGCCATCGCCGCCAACGCCAACCGCAAGGGAGAAGACAGACAAACTGCCGGTCCCCGCAAGATCACCATCGACGACATTAGCAATGCCGAGGGCGAGGCAGGCACGGCCATCGAACTTTCAGAAGCGGCCCGTTTGCGCCAGAAGATCGCCGAATTGCAAGCTGAGTTGGATCGC
>NZ_JANSIC010000110.1:2149-7632 GCF_047461955.1 Synechococcus sp. R55.7 | reverse complement strand
AGGGATCCTCATCCTTGTAGAGCGAGGAGCAGGTCAAGCTGATTCATTTCCAAACTGCAGAAAAGATAAGGGCGTCTGCCGGGTGGGCAGGAGCGTCTCAATCGAGTCTCAATCAAACTGGGTTGAGTTTGAGCTCAGGCAGCAGGAATGAGGATCCCGTCTTCCGAGAGAAACCGGGAGCTGAGAAAGGGACGCAGCGCCTTGGGAATGCGAATCGAGCCATCCGGCTGTTGGTGATTTTCGAGCAGGGCAGCCAGAGAGCGCCCCACCGCCAAGCCAGATCCGTTCAGGGTGTGGACAAACTGGGTGCCTTTCTGGCCGGCTTCTTTGTAGCGCAGGTTAGCACGGCGGGCCTGAAAGTCCCAGCAGTTGGAGCAACTGGAGATCTCGCGGTATTGATTTTGGGAGGGGAACCACACCTCCAAGTCAAAGCAGCGGGCTGCCGCAAAGCCCAAATCGCCGCTACACAGCTCCACCACCCGGTAGGGCAGCTCCAGCATCTGTAAGATGGCCTCGGCATCCTGCACCAGCTTCTCGTGTTCGGCTTCCGATTGATCTGGGCGAGTGACCTTGACCAGCTCCACTTTTTGAAACTGGTGCAACCGGATCAGCCCCTTGGTGTCGCGGCCATAGCTGCCCGCCTCACGGCGAAAACAAGGGGTGTAAGCACAGAAGTAAAGAGGGAGGGACTCCGCAGGGATTACCTCATCCCGGTACAGATTGGTAAGGGGAACTTCCGCCGTCGGGATCAGCCACAGGTCGTCGTCAGCACAGCGAAAGCTGTCTTCGGCAAACTTGGGCAACTGCCCCGTCCCCTGCAAAGCGGCGCTGTTGACCAAAAAGGGTGGGATCACCTCGGTGTAGCCGGCTGCAACGTGGCGCTCCAGCATCATGGCAATCAAAGCCCGTTCCAGGGCCGCGCCCGCCCCTACCATAGCCACAAAGCGGCTTTGGGCCACTTTGACCGCACGGCCAATCTCCAGCAACCCCAGTTTTTCGGCAATCTCGTCATGGGGAAGGACAGGATGGGCCGGCTTTAGCTCCTCACCCCAGCGGCGCACCTCTACATTGTCGGCCTCATCTCGGCCAACCGGCACGCTGGGCAGGGGCAAATTGGGCAGGGTAAGCAGCCGAGCACGAATCTCCTCTTCCAGCTCCCGTTCCTGCTGCTCCAGTTGGGCAATCTCGGCCTTGAGATCCACCCCCCGCTGCCGCAGGGCCGCCACTTCGGGGCCTTGGGGATCCGCCCCCTGGCGGATGATCTCGCCGACTTTTTTGCCGAGGCTGTTGCTTTCGGCCTGCAGGGATCCCTTGCGGGCCTCCAACTGCCGCCGCTCCCGATCCAACTGCAGGATCCCGTCCAGATCGACTGTGGCCCGGCGGTTTTGCAGGGCTTGGCGTACCTGTTCAGGGCGATCCCGCAGCAGCTTCAGATCCAGCACAGAGATGGTCTACCCTCAGCTCCAGATATCCGACCTATTTCTTTAGCCAGCTAAACATGGCCCGCAGCTCCCTGCCCACCTGTTCAATGGGGTGTTCGGCCTCGCGGCGCCGCATCGCAGTAAGCCCTGGCTTGCCGGCCTGATTTTCCAAGACAAATTCACGGGCAAATTGGCCGCTTTGAATCTCGGCGAGGATGCGTTTCATCTCGGCGCGGGTTTGCTCCGTGATGATGCGGGGGCCACGGGTGTAGTCGCCGTATTCTGCCGTGTTGGAGATGCTGTGGCGCATTTTCTCCAAGCCCCCCTCGACAATGAGATCCACGATCAGCTTCACCTCGTGCAGGCACTCGAAGTAGGCCAGTTCCGGCTGGTAGCCCGCTTCCACCAAGGTTTCAAACCCCGCTTTGATCAGAGCCGTCAGCCCACCGCAGAGCACCACCTGCTCGCCAAAGAGGTCGGTTTCGGTCTCTTCCCGGAAGGTGGTTTCCAAAATGCCGGCCCGCGTGCCACCGATGGCTTTGGCATAGGCCATGGCCCGCTCCCGTGCCATTCCCGAGGCATCTTGATAGACGGCAAACAGGCAGGGCACCCCTTCCCCCGCTTGGTAGGTGCGCCGCACCAAGTGCCCAGGGCCTTTGGGGGCAACCATGATGACATCCACGTCTGCCGGCGGCTGGATCTGCCCGAAGTGAATGTTGAAGCCGTGGGCAAAGAGGAGCACGTTCCCCGGCTGCAGGTGGGGACGGATTTCGCCCTGGAAAACGGCCTTTTGCACTTCATCGGGCAGCAAAACCATTACCCAATCGGCGGCAGCGGCAGCATCCGCCACCGTTTTGACCATTAAGCCGTCTTGCTCGGCTTTGGGCCAGGAAGGGCTGCCAGGGTAAAGGCCAACGATGACCTGGACACCGCTATCGCGCAAATTGAGGGCGTGGGCGTGGCCTTGGCTGCCATAGCCGATGATGGCAACGGTTTTATCGGCCAAAGGCTCCAGGTTGGCGTCGGTGTCGTAGTAGAGGCGGGCCATGGTCGAGCAGGGCGTGAGCAGGTGCTTGACTAGGATAGCAGGATTGGATCCAACTTGATGACCTCAAGCGCCGTGATGAACAGTTTTCACCCACCTTAGGCGCTTGGGCTGTACACACATGCGAGCGGTTGTGGCGATCATAACCGGCAGCCAGTGGAGCATGTAGACCAAGCCCAGGGCGGTGTGCCACCAAAGTCGCCGTCCGCGCAAGCCCTCCACCTGGCGTAGCCCCCGGTAAAAAGCCACCGTCAGGCAGCCCATCACCAGAGCGTTCAAGGGGAGCAGCACCGAGGAGTGGCCCGCCAACAGCACCCAGAGGGTATCGGGAACCAAGGCCATCGGCAGCAAGTACTGAGAAATAAAGAAGGCCCAGAGATCCACCGTTTTGGCCATCCCCATGCGGCGACTGAGGATCCCTGGCCAGTAGTCGAGATAGCGCTGGTAGCCCCCTTCCGCCCAGCGGCAGCGCTGGTGCCAGAGACTTTTCCAAGAGGTGACCCCTTCTTCGACGATGGCCGGCTCCGTCAGAAAGGCGATATCTACGCCCGCCAGGTGCAGCTTGAAGGTGAGATCCAGGTCGTCAGTGAGGGTGCTCTCATTCCAGCCGCCGCACTTTTCCAAAACATCTCGCCGCACCAGTTGGCCGTTGCCACGTAGCTCGCCAATGCCCCTCACAGCCACGCGCTGCTGCTGGAAGTAAGCATCAGAGGCCATTTCCGCCACCTGCCCCAGAGTCCAGAAGTTGACGTTGGGGTTGCTCAGGGCCTTGCGCACCTGGACAGCGCCTACCGTCCGTCTGCTGAAACGGCTGCGCAGGCTTCCCACTTGAACAAACAAGGGCAGAGTGCGGGCAAGAAAATCCGAGGGCACCACAGCATCGGCATCGCAGACCAGGATGATCTCCCCTTGAGTCAGGGGCAGTACCTCGTTGAGGGCGCCGGACTTACCCCCGCCCCGCCCCGGCTGCCGCCGGTAAACCCGCAGATGCGGGATCCGCTTTTGGGCTTCCCGCAGAACTTCAGGGGTGGCATCGCTGCTGTTGTCGTCGATGGCCCACAGCTCCAGATGGCTGGTGGGGTAACGGAGCTGGGTCAAGCTGTGCAACAGCCGTGGGAGCACTGCGCTCTCATTCTTGGCTGGGATCAACACGGCCACACGGGGCAAGGCCAGCCCGCCCAACTCAGAAAGCCCGCTCTGCCCATCCCGTTGCATTGGCAGGACAGAGTCATTGTTGTTAGGGTCATCGCTGTTATCTGTTGACCTGGGATCCCGGCGGGTCGCAGCGGCAGGAGGAAGTCTCAGAGGGGGCAGGGAGGTCGCCGGTTGCAGGCGAAATAAGCGGCTAATGTGGATCACCATGAACGTGGCCAAACCAACGGTGATCCAACGGGCCGTCGGCACCACATGCATCAGGCTGACCAACCCCCACACCATGGCCAGAACCAGCAGAGCCTTGAGACGGCGGCGCTGGGCCGAGGTGAGCAACCAATCGGGAAGATGAAGATCCTCGAGAGGCTCTGGCTCTGACCAGACGAACTCAGACATGGGAATCCTCCCCCGGGCGGCAATGTTACCCAACCTCGCCAGCCTGTGCGAGCGTTAACCCAAAGGCTGTTAAGAGGTTGTTACCTATTGTCACCCATTGTGTTGGCGAAACGGAGTTCTCGAGAACCTACAGGCGAGAAAAATTGGGGATCCCGACTGCCGCTTCTCCGGCAAGGGGGTGAGTAGCCTATGGGTTACCGCGAATCTCTTTGATCACCCCATCTTCCAGAAGGATCTCGACCTGCATTTTCTGGATCAGGTTGTCTCCTTTTTGGACTCGGAAGAAGCTCTCCACATTGCCCTGCAGCACTTCTTGGTTAAGCTCCAGGGTGCTCAGTTGGTTGATCTGCTGCAACAATTGGTTTTTCTGATCCAAGAGGCGGATTTTCTGCTCGTTCACGCGGCTTTTCACCGCTTCCACCTGTTGGAGCACTTGGGGGCTGTTGGGGTTGGGGCTCTGTTTCTCCAGTTCGGCAATAGCCCGCTTGCCCTGAAACTCCAGCTGTTGCATCTGAGCATCGGTGGCTTCGATCTGCCGCTCTAATTGCTCCTGCATTTCCTTTTTCCAAAGGGGTGTGACCACCACCTTAACGGGAATGTTGCGTTTGAGCAGTAATTGAGTGCCGTTGCTGACGTTGTTTTCTTCCATAAGACTCATCCAGGCAGACGACCAACCAAACCAGGGGCTTGTGCCCATTGTAGAAAGCTCCCCTCAAAAGCTCTGGGGTTGGGGAAGAGGAGCTTGACAGACCGGATCCTCCCCCGCCGAGCCGGAGAATCCATCTACTTATCCTACCGGCTGGGATCCCTGCGGTAAAGTCTTGATTTCGGGAAACTGCAATTTTGGTTAAGGATCTTAAAGGCCGCCGCCTTGCCCTGGCACAGATTCGGCTAGCGTGAGAGACAGTGTTCTTTTTTGCGGCAGCCATGAGCGAACGGGCCTCGACCCCTTCCAAACCCTCTGCTGGGATCACCAAGCCGGTGCGGATTGCCTCTCGAAAAAGCGAGTTGGCTTTGGTGCAGACCCAGTGGGTGATGGGTCAGTTGCAAGAACACCATCCGGGATTACCTCTGGAGCTCAACACTCTCTCCACCCAGGGAGACATCATCCTGGATGTAGCCCTGGCCAAAATTGGAGACAAAGGTCTCTTTACCAAGGAATTGGAGGTTAGCCTGCTCAACGGCAGCAGCGACTTGGCGGTACACAGCCTTAAAGACTTGCCCACTCGCCTGCCGGAGGGCTTGGTGTTGGGGGCGATCACGCGGCGGGAGGATCCCCTGGATGCTTTGGTGGTGGGGGAAAAGTTCCGGGATTACCGACTGGCCACCCTGCCAGAGGGGACGGTGATCGGCACTTCATCGCTGCGGCGGCTGGCCCAACTGCGCCATGCCTTTCCCCACTTGCACTTTAAGGATGTGCGGGGCAACCTCAACACCCGCTTGGCCAAGCTGGAGAGGGGAGAGTACGA
>NZ_JANSIC010000110.1:0-2049 GCF_047461955.1 Synechococcus sp. R55.7 | reverse complement strand
CTGGATGGCCGGCGGCTCATCCGCGATACTCAGACGGGATCCACCGCCGATCCCGAGGCAGTGGGGATGGCTCTTGCAGAAAAGCTAAAACAGCAGGGGGCCGACGAGATTTTGCAAGCCATTTTTGCCCAGGCCCGCCGTTAGGCTTTCCTATTTTTTCTGAGTAGGCTTTGAGAACTTCAGCTAGGGTCAGCTGAAGAAAAGGGGGAACAATGAAGTCACCCCTACGTGAATTGCACTCAAATGGGAAATTCGCATTCGCAGCAGCAGTATCTAAGCTCTAGCTCAGCTTGCAAAACCGCCGTATCATCTTGAACTACTAAGGTCACTCGGTTGTTGGCAATCTCTGCCGGCGAGAGGGTTAGAGTTTTGGTGAAGGTTTGGCCAGGCGGACTTGGGGAAGTATACAAAAACCCCGCTTGAGTTAAAGTCCCGCCGTTGTATAGGTAGTACTTGTCGTTCCCGGCATTAGGAGTTGTGTTACTTGTTGCCTGCAAGTTATTGCGATAGGTAAACGTAAGGGTGCCTCCCATCCGGCAGCCCGTTTTACAAGGGGGGCTCCATTGGAAGGTATGGGCAAAGACTTTATTCGCTTGGGGATCTCCCCAGTTGGTTGTTCCGGAGGAACCCTGGAGAGTTGTCCAAATCTGGGCTGGAAGCTCCGATTGAAGGGGTGAAGCAGGGTTTGGCGGAGGGGCGCCAAGGGTTACTGAGCGCAACACCATGGGTCTCGAGCACGGAAGGCCAGGCAGAGGTCTTTGCGAAGGGGGGAAAGGAACCTGGCGGAATAGCTCATCTACAGTTTCTGAGGATTCTGCCGGAGCTATGGGAACTGGGGAGGGTATCGATCTAGGCACAGAAGGCATAGGCTGCCTAGCTGGCTCCGGGGCCTGAGCCACTAAAAGATGATCTTCAGCCAAGGCAACACCCGAAAGAGAACCACTCTCCCAAAGGGGCGTAAGTAGCAAAGCCAAAATGCCCAAACGCAGTCCTACTTCTCATTTGTATTCTCCAAATCTTGATAGAGATGCCCACTTCCTTCTCAGCTCAAGCCAAAGCTGAGAATATACTAGCAAAGACGTTGGGGAATACAAGCAGGTTCCTTAAACTTTGTAAATTCTTGTGAATTCCAGCTCAATTCCAGCTTTTTCCTTTGCTTGATCATGTAGCGGGGCTTGGCTTCCTAGAAGGGCAAGAATTAGAGACGGGAGAAAATCCGCCGCTCAAATTTCAGCCCCAGCCAGATTACCCCGATCCCACAGGCCACCAACACCGCCGACTTGGCCAACAGGCCGGTTGGGTACTCGAAAAAGCGGGTCAGCACCACCAGGGTTAGCCCCAACAGTCCCTGCCAGAAGCGCCCCCGCCGCCCTTGCTGTAGCCCTTCCCAGCAGAGCACTGCTGACAGCCCCAGCAACAGCAAGGTCACTATCCAGGGGGCAAAGAGGACCAAGGCTGCTCCTGCCGTCACGTTCAAAGGCACAGCGCTGCCGATCCCCAGCAAAAGCGCCAAGGCAACCAGAGAAATCAGAACAGCAGCATCCTTCAGCCAAGACGAAACGGGCTGGGATCTCTTCTCCTGCCAACCCTGCCACCAGCCCCAGCCCGTCAGCAGCAGCAACCCCACTGCCGACAAGCTCGCCCAGGGATCCCCAACGTTCCAGAGGGGATCCTCGGAAAGATCGACCCACGTCCCGACAAAGCTCCAGACATAGAGCAGGACACCCAACCCCAGCAGAGCCAAGTTCTGGGCCGTCGGGGCCAAATCCAAGCCTTGCTCCAGCTCGCCGGGAAGCTCTGGATCCCTTCCTTCAGTTAAAACCCGGCTTAGCCAAGGCTTATGGCGTTGGTGCCACAGACCCAACCCCCACACAACTGCAACACCAAGCAGATGCAAAAGGGTTAAACCTTGGAAAGAGCTGCCCAAACGCTCGGCTAACCCTTGCAACGCCAGGCCAAAGTTCACCACGGCCAGGGCAAAAACCCAGCGAGAGCAACACCAATAGGCCAGAGGAACCAGCAGGCCCAGGGTCAACCAAGGATAGAGGA
>NZ_JANSIC010000109.1:0-9049 GCF_047461955.1 Synechococcus sp. R55.7 | reverse complement strand
GGCAGTCATGGGAAAAGTATCGAAGCAGGCGGGAAGTCCCAGCTCTAGGATCGCACAAGCCCGCCGCCATCGACACCTTCACCCATGCAGCAGGTGAGAATCCCTTCTCTGCCGGGGATCCTGATCCCAGCCCCCTGGACACGGGGATAGGTGTGACAGGGATCCCCTACAGGCAAGCCGGTGGGGCCGATCCTCTGCGCCCTCACCCCTTGGGAGAGGGGAGCTAGCAGGTTCAGCGGGATTTGAAATAGCCTATAAGACAGCTTCTCCCGAAATCGCTGTAGATTGCTGAAGGAAATTGTTGAAAAGGGGGTTGCCGTTTGCAGGATTGGCAGCAAATCCAACAGGCCCTCAAGCAACACTGGGGTTACGAGACGCTGCGCCCACCCCAGGATCAGGTGATCCGCGCTCTGCTGGACAAGCGCGACGCGCTGGTGGTGTTGCCGACGGGGTTTGGCAAATCCCTGTGCTTTCAGCTAGTAGCCCTGCTGCAAACAGGGGTGACGCTGGTGGTCTCGCCCCTGATCGCCCTGATGGAAGACCAAGTTCAGGATCTCTGGAAACGCAAGCTGCCGGCAGCCTGTCTCCACAGCGAACTGGATCCAGCCCTGCGCAAGCGGGTGTTGAAGGCCCTTGAGGAAAACCGACTGCGCCTGCTCTATCTGGGGCCGGAGACCCTATTCAGCCCCCCCGTTTGGCAACGGCTGCAACAGCCTCAGGTGCAAATCAACGGCCTGATCGTGGATGAGGCCCACACGTTGGTGCATTGGGGGGGATCCTTCCGGCCCGACTACCGCCGTCTGGGATTGCTGCGCCCGGCTCTGGCCCCGGTGAAGCCCTCTTTTCCCATCGCCGCTTTTACCGCCACGGCTGACCCCCAAACCTGCAGCCGCCTCAGCCAAATCCTAGAGCTGCGGGATCCGGAGTGCATTCGCGCCGATCCCCTGCGGGCCAATATCTCCCTCAATGTGGCGATAGCCTGGAGCCCGGCGCATCGTCGTCGCCGTCTGCTGCGATTCCTGGGGGAAAATCCCGGGTCGGGTCTGGTCTATGTGCGCACCCGACGGGATGGGGAAGAGCTGGCCGAGTGGCTGGGCCGACAGAACTTGAAAACCGCCACCTACCATGGGGGACTGGAAGCGCGATCCCGCCGCCGGCTAGAACGATCCTGGCTGCAGGGGGAACTGCGCTTTCTGGTCTGCACCAACGCCTTCGGCATGGGGATCAACAAGCCGGATGTGCGTTGGGTGCTGCATTTTCATCCCCCGCCCAGCTTGATGGATTATTTACAAGAGGTGGGACGAGGCGGTCGGGATGGTGGCCCTTGCCGGGCCCTGATGCTGGTCTCGGAGCCGACGGGCCTGCTGGATCCCAGCGATCGCCGGCGCCAAGCCTATTTCTATTCCCAGCAGGAGCGCCTTCAGGCCCGAGCACGCCACCTGCTCCAAACCCTACCCCATCAGGGATCCTACGCCGATCTGCCCCCCGGAGAGGCACGGGTGGCCTTGGGTCTGCTGCAGGAGATGGGCTGTTTGCGGTGGCCGGATCCCTTTCACTTTCAGGTGTTGCACCGCCGTTGGCAGCCTTTAAGACGAGAGGATCCCTGGCAAGGGATGGAAGCCCTCATCCACGCCCGCGGCTGTCGGTGGCAGGCGATCTTGCCCTATTTTGGCTACCCTGGGGAGCAGCCCGGCCTGCCCTGTGGCACCTGTGACCGTTGTCGGCTTTCTCGTTAGCCCTCAACAGCCCGCTGCGAGCCGCAACCGGCAGGAGTGGCTATCACGATCTGCGTTTCTGCAAAGGGAGCAGTTCCCCTTGCTGACGAACTTTCGGCTGTGCCTATGAGTGTTTCCGGATCTCCGCTCGAGGAACTGGATCGACCCTTGTCCCTAGCCCGGCAGGTGGCGCAACTGTTGGTGGTGCCGGTCTCGGCCCGTCTGGGATCCCAGTCTCCTCCCCGAGAGATCCTCAAACGGCTTATCCAGGAGGTGGGGATCGGGGGCATCTGGCTCACGGATGGCCACGTGGCCGAGGCCCTGCTGCTGATCGAGGAGGCCCAGTCTTGGGCGGCTCTGCCCCTTTTGGTGGCAGCCGAGGTCGGGCGGGGGCTGGCCCTGCAGGGGGCGACCCCTTTCCCCCATCCTCTAGGGTTGAGCCGCCTGGGGGCGGAAGCCGAGCGCTGGGCCGAGCAGTGGGGGCGGATCACGGCGCGGGAGGCGGCGGCCATCGGCATCAATTGGTTGCTCAGCCCGGTGGCAGAGCCGCTGGGGGAAGGGGCGCTGGCGGAGGATCCCCTGTCTGCTTTGCAACTGGCGCGAGCTTTTGTGCGCGGATGTGAGCAAGCCACCCCGGGCAGCACAGGCGGGATCCTAACCACAGCCAGCTCTTTTCCGGGCAAAGGCTGGAGGGATCCGGTTCAGGCCGGACTGAAGCCATCCCCAAAGACAACAGACACCCCCTGGTGCCCCCGATTAACCCTGACCCTAGCCCAGCTCCAAGAGGGACCTTGGCTGCCTTTTCGAGGTTTGGTGGAGCAGGTGGGGGCGATCTTGGTTTCTCATGTGGTGCTGCCGGAGTGGGATGAGCGCTGGCCTATCACCCTGCTGCCGGGGCGGCTAACCCAACTGTTGCGCCAGGAATGGGGGTTTGGCGGGCTTATTGTTGTGGACAGCCTCGATCAAGGCTGCTTGGCAGAGCTGGCCAATGCTAACGGGCCCAACTCATTGGCCGTGCGGGCTTTCCAGGCCGGTGCCGACCTAATTTTGGCCCCCCCCGATCCGATGGCATCCTTGGCAGCCGTTTTGGAAGCGGTGCAACAGGGATCCCTCAGCACAGACCAGCTTGCCCAGTCGGTGACGCGGGTGCTGCGGGCCAAACAGCGACTCCTACCCGCCGCCTCAGCTCTCCTCAAACAGGTGTGGCCGGCCCTGGCAGAAACCGACTTCAGCGCCCTTGGCGGATGGATGGGAGCCAGGGATCCCACAGATCCAGCCCTCAACCGTGGCTCTCCAGCCGAGCAACTGAAGCCTTTGCTGTTGGGGGATCCCATCTCCAAGGACAAGGACTCCGTTCCGCGGACGCGAACGGCGTTGGGAAAGTTGTTCAACAGGCGCTCCCACCTGACCTCTGCTCTGCACAGAGCCGCACAGCTGGGATCCCTCTTGGCCGAGAAGGATATCGCCCCCTGTCAAGCGGCTATGGCCCGCGGTGGCGTGGAAGGAGGCCGGCCCCTCAGCCCGCCCGCAGAGCCCGGATGGTTGAACTGGATCTGGCAGGATCCCCCCTTGGGTGCTGCCGATGTGCAGTTGCAATCTCCCGCCCTCCATGTTCCGGCTGCCTTAGGCATGCTTCCTGTGCTCAGCGATGCCCTTACCCCCCTGCCTTGGTTGGAAGCCGCTCTAGACAACGCCCCAGGATTCATCTTCCAAGGTTTCCTTCGGGATCCCTTGCCCAACTATGTGCTGGATTGGCTGCAACAGCATCGGGAGCGGGTGGCAGCCGTCGTCATTTATGGTAATTTATCTCTCTACCGCCGCCTGCAGGCGCACTTTCCATGGGCCAATGCCATCCACAGCCTCAACCGGGATCCCTGGGCCCAAGCGGAGGTGATGGGGCGGCTCTTTCCCAACCGTTCCCCCTCAGAGGGATCAAAGTCTCACGTGGCCCAGCCAACCATTAAGAAAAAGTAAATACCTTTACAGATTATTGGCAGGGAAAGGCTCCTGAGTTATCGTGTTGGTTGAAATGTAAAAGATTGAAACGGTTTCTCTCAGCGTTGTCTGTGTCTCCCTCCCTCTCAGAGACCACTCAATCCCGCAGCAGCCAGTCATCAACTGGCAGTTGCGTCGGCTTTGAGCAAAAGCGACTTCAGCCTTCATCCCAACAGCGTTTACAACCCTTCCTCAAATCCTTGCAGCGATTCTTTACAAGTGTCTGGGCTCAGAAAACTCGGCTGGGTCTTGCCCTCCTCGGCCTAGGGCTGGCGATATTGACCTGGGCTTGGCTAAGTGCTGAGGCTCGTCTGGATCCCTACACGGAAGCCGTCCTCAGCTTACAGGGGCAGGTTAGCCATGGTGCATCCTTGTTTGCCCTCAACTGTGCCGCCTGTCACGGAGAAGAAGCGGATGGGCGGGTGGGGCCCAGTCTGCGGGGGGTGAGCAGCCGCCGCTCGGATCGGTTTATCATTCAGCAAGTGACCGGTGGCAAAACGCCTCCCATGCCCCAGTTCCAGCCGGATCCCCAGGAGATGGCAGATCTGCTCAGCTACTTGAAAACCCTCTGAGGCCGTTTCATGGGCCTGGCCCAGCAGCTTGCTTGCTATGCTCTCTGGCTGGCCGCCGTATTTGCTTTTGCGGAATGGCTGCGCTCCCGGCAGGTGGACGGGGAATGGGTGCGCAAGGCCATTCACATTGGTGTGGGCAATATCATTTTGTTGGCTTGGGCTTTGCAAGTGCCTCGCTGGCTGGGGGTGGGATTCTCTCTGGTGTTCGCCGGCTTGGCGCTGCTCTCCTACCGAGTGGCCATCTTGCCCAGCTTGAATGGAGTCGGTCGCCGCAGCTTTGGCACCTGTTTCTACGCCGTCAGCATTGGCCTGCTGCTGTTTTGGTTTTGGCGTCCCCAGCGACAGGTCTTCGCGGTGATCGGCATATTGGTGATGACGTGGGCCGACGCCCTGGCGGGCTTGGTGGGCAAAACTTGGGGCCAACACCCCTACCAACTGGGATCCATTCAAAAAAGCTGGGAGGGATCCCTGACCATGTGGGCGGTGAGCAGCTTGGTGATCGCGGCTCTGCTGCTGGGGTACTTTGGCTTCTCTCTCCCTTTGCTCGGAGTGAGCCTTTTGGTGGGAGGGATGGCTATGGGGCTGGAGGTGTTCTCTTGGTGGGGGTTGGATAACCTGACCGTGCCCCTGGCCAGTGCCGGCCTCTGTTTCGTCTTGATCCAGATCCTCAATTATTTGTAACGCTTGCTACAAAACGTTCCTCTCCCGTCCCCGGCGGTATAGCGTGGAAACAGCCCTTTCTTCTTCTCCACCATGGCTGCAAGTCCTGCGCTGGCCTCTTCTGCCCCTCCCTCTCCCGCCCACATCTGTCCCTTTGCCCAGGCTTGTAGCTACCTGGATTGGGCAGCTGGCGAGCTGAAACTGGATCCCGGCTGGGTGGCAATCCTCAGCACCCCCCGTAAAGTGGTGACGGTGGCGATCCCCGTGCGGCTGGATAACGGACAAATCCAAGTGCTGGCCGGCCATCGGGTGCAGCATTGCAACGTTCTCGGCCCCTACAAAGGGGGGATCCGCTACCATCCCGCGGTCACCCTTGAAGAGGTATCGGCCTTAGCGATGCTCATGACCTGGAAATGCGCCCTTATGGGCATTCCCTACGGTGGGGCCAAAGGGGGGATCCCCCTCGATCCCAAGCGTTATTCGGTCTCGGAGCTGGAGCGCATCACCCGCCGTTACACCAGCGAGCTGATCAAGGATATCGGCCCTGCAGAGGATATCCCCGCTCCAGACATGGGAACTTCTGCCCGTGAGATGGCCTGGATGATGGATACCTATTCTATGAATGTCGGGCATGCGGTGCCGGGAGTGGTGACGGGCAAACCTCTCTCGATTGGGGGATCCCGAGGGCGAGAACTGGCCACCGGACGGGGGGTGATGATCACGGTACGGGAAGCCTTGGCCCGACGTGGTGGATCCCTGGCAGGGGCAACGGTGTTAATCCAAGGTTTTGGCAATGTGGGTGGAGCAGCGGCCAGCTTGCTGCATGAGGCGGGAGCTAAGATTGTGGCGGTTTCCGGCAGTTCTGGGGGCCTTTATAACCCCAAAGGACTGGATATCCCCGCCCTCAAAGCTTACATGAAGGAACGGGGAGGACGCATGGCGGGCTTTCCACAGGCTGAGCCCATCAGCAATGCCGACCTGCTGGTGCAAAAAGCGGATGTGTTGATCCCTGCTGCTCTAGAGAACCAAATTACCGAAGCCAATGCCCACCAAATTCAAGCCCGGATCGTGGCAGAAGCTGCCAACGGGCCAACCACTCTCGCCGCCGACCGGATTTTGGAATCGCGAGGGATCCAGGTATTGCCGGATATCCTAACCAATGCCGGTGGAGTGGTGGTGAGCTATCTGGAGTGGGTGCAGGGACTCTCTTACGTCTTCTGGGATGAAGAGCGAGTTTATCAAGAAATGGAAGGTCTGATGGTACGTGCCTTTGAACGGGTGGTGCAGGAGGCAGAACGGCGGCAAGTGTCGCTGCGACTGGCTGCCTACACCCTGGGGGTAGGCCGAGTGGCGCAAGCCCTACAGGATCGCGGCCTTTACCCGTAGACGCTCCCCCACCTGGAGACCGGGAACTCTTGGCTCAACAAGCCCACTTGCCAGGGTTCGGCTGCCCAAACTCTGCTGGAGGTATTCCTTTTCTCAAGCCCGACGGCGTTCTTGCTCCTGCTTTTCGTGCTGCTGCCATTGCTTGAGCAGCTCTTTTGCCGCCTGCGGGGTAAAGTAGTCCAGCTCCATCAGCTTACGGTAGGTCAGAATTTGTCGCATCTCCAGGGGCATATCTGCTTTTTGGTAGAAGTAGCGAATGCGATTGATGTTTTGCTCCATTTCGGTAAACTCTTGCTCCCGCTTGATCTGCCTTTCCTGCTTGAGCACTTCATGGGGAGCGGACAGGCGGCTGTAGTTAGGGATCCGTTGCGTGCCTGTGGTTTTGCTGGCAGCAGGCAGACGGTGGCCTCCGGTTTGTCGGCTGTTGGCCTTGTTGGAATTGAAGAAGAAAGAGAGCATCGGCAAACCTCACACAAACAGATAAACGGCGGGAGCTTAACGCCAAGTCAACAATATCAAGTTTAGGTGAAGAAGCCTGTGATCCAGATCCTTCTTGGAAAAACCCGTACTTCCGGCGCGGCGCTGTATCTCTCTGCTTTTCCCACCCCCGCGGATGGTCAAGGAAAAGCTGGGGTTTGGCCTCAAGCCAATCTATTCATGAGTCCAGCCTACCGTGTTTACACGGAAAATGACTGAGATCACGTCCGAGAGTACAAGGTATTTAAGTATCTTCACGTCCTTTTGTTCGGGATCCCTGTATCGGATGTACTTTCCCGCAGGCCGCTACAGGTGGGATTCATCTCCGCTCAGCAGCCAAGTGACCGATACCCCCAACGCCTTGGCAAAGGCCACCAGTTCCTTGTCGATGACGCGCCGTTTTCCCTTTTCCACCTGGCCAATCTTGACGTAGTCCAACTGCACACCGTACTTGGCCAAGCGGCCCGCCAGTTGATCTTGGGTGAGTTGCAGCTTCTCCCGTACCCAGCGCACCCGCTCCCCAATCAAGTTGGCCGATGGATGGTGCCGGTCGTTAGACTCCATAGGAGCAGAAAGCCGTAAATATTCTTTTCCAGACTGAGGAAGTTGAGGGATCCTCACATGGTAGCCTGAGCTGGCAAGGTTCCCTTTTCCTGGGATCCCACCCGGCAGCCGTTGAGCTAACCGGCTCAGGAACAATCTTATCTCAAGGTCTAGATCGAAAATCGCTTACCGCTTTTTGGCGAGCGACCCCTTGCCTACAAGGACTTGACGGACGGGATCCCTGCTGTTCCCGCATCCAAGCGGAAAAATCTCCGGACAAAAAAGAGGGGCATGATCGATTTTCGCTCGCAGCAGCAGCAGAAACCTTTTTAGACTGGGAGATGAAGTTCTCTCCTCACCTGGCTGTGGTTTTTTCTCGTCCTCATCCTGAACACTCTGTCTCTTCGCCTCAGGAGTTCGACGATCTCTGGTTCGACCCCGAGTCTGCCCCTCAAGACGACCTCGCAGAAGTTGACTCAGAGCCAGGGGCCGGCGGATCCCGGTTGAATGAAGACGCTGTCGATCACTACCTGAATACCATCGGTCGCGTGCCCCGCATCGATCACGCTGAGGAAATCGAGCTGTCGCGCAAAATTCAGCAAAAGCTCCTCATCGACCAAGCCCGGCAGGAATGGCGGCAACGGCGGGGGGAGGATCCCAGTGACGAGGCTTTGGCCGAGGCCCTGCAGATTTCCGTATCCACCCTACGCTCCCGCATCCGACAAGGGGAGCAGGCTCAGCGCAAGCTGGTCAACGCCAACCTGCGCCTGGTGGTCAGTGTTGCCAAAAAATACCTCAATCGGGGGGTGCCCTTTTTGGATCTGATCCAAGAGGGCAATATCGGGTTAATTCGGGCCACCGAAAAATTCAATGCGGAGCGGGGGTTTCGCTTCAGCACCTATGCTCATTGGTGGATTCGCCAAGGCATTACCCGTTGCATTGCCAATCAAGCACGGACGATTCGCCTGCCGGTACACATGGTCGACAAAGTACGCCTGCTCAAGCGCACCAACCGCGAGCTGATGAAGCTGCAGGGGAGGCGGCCCACCGAAGCGGAGCTGGCAGAAGCCTTGGGCATTAAAGTCAAGAAACTGCGCATGATCCAACAGGCTGCTGCTTTGCCCCTGTCGCTGGATGTGCCGGTCGGCCAGGAAGGAGAAAGCCGCCTTGGAGATTTGCTGCAAGATGAGCGGCAAGAGCAGCCCTTTCAAGGGATCCTCGTGCAATCCATGCAGCAGGATGTGCGTTCTGCCATGCAAACCCTGAAGCCGATTGAGAGGCAAGTGCTGGAGTTGCGCTATGGGTTAGACGGGCAACAGGCGAGAACCCTGCGGGAGGTGGGGGATCACTTCAACCTAACGCGGGAACGGATTCGTCAGATCGAGCGGGATGCCCTGCGCAAGTTGCGGGTGGGATATTCTTCGCGGGCTTTGGCTCAGTACATTCGCTAGTGGCTACAGGCCTGGCAGACCGATTTCCGGGCCAGCTTCTGCCCAGGGATAGCCTTTTTTCAATCTTCTTGGGTTGAACACCATAGCCCCTTGCAGCGGCGATGATAAGGATCCCTTATCCCCTGAGCCTATTGGGGCTGATGACCCCCCGGCTACCTCATCTTCACGACCAGAGCCAGTGGGAAGGACTTTGGCAGCTAACCTCTTTGGTCGTTGAGGAGTTGGCTGATCGGTTTCCTCTGGCGCTCAG
>NZ_JANSIC010000108.1:0-9119 GCF_047461955.1 Synechococcus sp. R55.7 | reverse complement strand
GATGTCGCGGCGGGGGGTAACGGTCTGGTTTACGGGATTGAGCGGGGCGGGCAAAACCACCCTGAGCTGCGGCGTGGCCCAGCAGTTGCGCGCTTGGGGGCTGCCGGTGGAAGTGCTCGATGGAGACCTGGTGCGGCAACATCTCACCAAGGGTCTGGGCTTCAGCAAAGTGGATCGGGAGGAGAACATTCGCCGCATCGGCTTTGTGGCGGAGATGCTGACTCGGCACGGGGTGATTGTGCTGGTGTCGGCCATTTCCCCCTATCGGGCAGCACGGCAGGAGGTACGGCAGTATATTGGCAGCTTTATCGAAGTCTTTGTGGATGCCCCCCTGGAGGTGTGCGAACGCCGGGATGTGAAGGGCCTCTATCGAAAGGCGCGGGCAGGCTTAATCCAGCACTTTACCGGTATTGACGATCCCTACGAGCCGCCGGAACAGCCGGAGGTGGTGTGCAAAACTGCCGAGCAAAGCATCTCCGAATGTATTGACCTGGTGATACAAAGCCTAAAAAGCAGAGGTTATGTCTAACAGGCCCACTGCTCTTACGTTGCCCGTAGAGGGTGGGCTTCCCCCCGGAGTAGCTGCAAAGAACCTAGAATTAAGAAAGGCTTACAAGCAACTCCTATGGCTTCGACATCGGCATCGGCCACTCCCATTTCGGCGCAGTGGATCTGGCGGGGGCAGTCAGTTCATTACGTCAAACAGGGTGAGCAGGGGCAGCCTCTGCTTCTGGTGCACGGCTTTGGAGCCTCCACCGACCACTGGCGCAAGAACATTCCCGAATTGGCTCAACACTACCAGGTGTACGCCATCGATTTGCTGGGTTTCGGTCGCTCCGCCAAGCCCAACTGGGACTACCGCGCCGAAATCTGGCGGGATCAGCTGCGGGACTTTTGCCAACAGGTAATCCGTCGGCCTGTGGTGGGGATCGGCAACTCCCTGGGCGGCTATGTGGTGCTCAGTTTTGCGGCGGAGTGGCCGGAGTGGGTGCGGGGCGTGGTGCTTTTGAATGGGGCAGGTGGGTTTTCCACCCTCAAGGGATCCCCGACCGGATGGCGGCAATGGATAGGCGGATTGGTGGGCTGGGGCCTGCGCCAGCGCCTGGTGTCTTACCTGCTGTTTCAGTATTTGCGGCAGCCGCACGTGATCCGAGCCAAGCTGAAGCAGGTTTACTACGACCCGGCAGCCGTGACCGATCAGCTGGTCGAGGCCATCCATCGCCCCACCCAGGATCCGGGGGCTGCCGATGTGTTTGTGGCCTTGATGCGAGGTGGGCAGAAGGGACGGTATGTAGATGAGCTGCTGTGCAGCTTGGTGCGCCCGCTGTTGTTGATCTGGGGAGAACGGGATCCCTGGATGCGGGCTCGGGAACGCTCTAAGCTGTACCGGGCCCACTACCCTCAAGCAGTGGAATACTTCCTGGAGGCTGGCCACTGCCCCCACGATGAGCGCCCCGAAGAGGTCAATGCCCTGATTCACCGGTGGATCGAGACCGGGATCCCAGCCACCACTTCTCCCCCCATTTCCAAAGCTGCCCCTGTATCGGAAGTCCATCCCTAGGCGGCCCGTCTAGCTTGGGCTGTCCAACAATTCCTCCTGGGGATCCCCTTCTAGGCCGATGGTGTACTTAGACCATTCTCGATGGGAACCACTGCCGACGGCTTTGGAGATTTCAAAGTAAAGAGTGCTGTGGGGACGGCGGGGTTGGCGCAGCAGGGGCATACCGGCTTCGCGGGGGGTGCGGTTCCCTTTTTTCACGTTGCAACGCACACAGGCACTGACCACATTTTCCCAAGTATCCCCGCCGCCACGAGACCGAGGGATCACGTGATCCAGGGTGAGATCTTCGCCGAAGCAGCCGCAGTACTGACAACGATGCCCATCCCGGTAGAGGACGTTGCGGCGCGTAAGTGGGATCTCCTTGTGGGGAACGTGGACATAGTGGCGCAGACGAATGACAGTGGGCAAGGGAATGTTGCCGTACACCACTCGGCCATTGTGCTCGATTTGCTCGGCCTTGCCCTTAAGCAAAAGAACGACTGCCCTGCGCCAACTGGTGATGTTGAGCGGCTCGTAGGAGGCATTCAAAACCAAAACCTTGCCCATAGTGCCGCGCACCGCTGACGGGATCCCCAACCCAAGCCGGAAGGCGCCAGCCCCCTGAAGTTATGCAAAATGTTAACACAGCTTTAGATTCAAGCAGTAGGAGTTCTGTGCTCCAGGAGATATTCCCGGCTGCTGCAAAACGCTACTCTGGAGAAGATCTGTTGGCAAGGGCGTGTTCAATCCTAGGGCATTACGTGGGGTTTCCCGAATAGGCTGAACTTTATTGAGGTGATGAAGCCGGAACTGAAATCTTCAACTCAACAGCAGGATCTGCCCCAAAAGAGAAATCCAGGCGAGGGATCCCGCTGGCTGATGGGTTTGGCCATTGTGCTGCTTTGTCTGGGATCCCCCAACCGCTGGTGGCACTGGTTTCCGGGAGCGCTGCTGGGCTTAGCCCTGCTGTTTGGCCTGTGCGAGCAACGGCAAGGGTGGGCGCGGTGGCGTTTGGCCTATGGCCTCTGGTTTTGGGTTTGCCTGTATGCCTTCTGGGTGGATCCCTTCTCGGTTAAGGTGTTGAGCGCCTGGGAGATCCTGGGGGGCGTGGTGGTGGCTCCCCTGATCCCCCTCTTTTTCACCACTGCTACGCTCCTGAGTTTGCAACTGAGTCGTCCCCTGCCGGTTTGGGCACGTCCGCTGGGCTTGGCCACGGTCTGGACGGGCTTGGATGGGCTGTTGGGCTTGCTCTGGTGGCCCATCCCTTTCCACTGGGGATCCCTGTTGTTCGACTGGCCCCTCGGGATCCAAGTAGCCGATGTTACGGGGATCTGGGGGGTTACCTTCTATGCCGTGTTCGTCAATGGGGTTCTTTGGCAGATGGCCAGGCAGATTTCTAGCCGGTGGCAGGCGGCTGGGGGATCCCTGAGAAACGTTTTGGGTGAGATGCTCAGGAACAGGGATTTCTGGGGTACGCTCGCCTGGGGCCTGGGGTTGACGGGGCTGGTCTTGGCCTATGGAAGCGCACGCCTGGCCGACTTCGATGCCTTGGCCGTCGAAAACAGGGATCCTGACTTTCGGGTGGCGGCGGTGCAGCAGGTGGCTTGGCTGGAAGCCGATCGCAGTTGGAACTACCGCCTGGAGCGCTACCGGGAGCTGCATCAGCTTTCTGCCCAGGGGGTGGCTGCTGGGGCACAGTTGGTGATTTGGCCGGAGGGGGCGCTGCGGGCACGGCTGCTGAATACCGGCCTGGAACCCTACGTGATCGAGCCAATGCAAGCGATTCTGCCGCCGGAAGGCGCTTTGATTACGGGGGCAACAGAGCCGGATCCCCGCACAGCCCATTTGCCGGAGCCAGAGCAGCGATTTTTTAACACGGCCCTGTTGTTTGACGCCCGGGGCAACTTGCTGGATGGGTTTGGCAAGCAGTGGATCTTTCCCTATTTCGAGTCGGGGCGCTACGTGCCTTCACCCGATGGCTATCGGCCTCTGGACGGAGGGGAGCTTTTCGGGCCTTTGGGGGTGATGATCTGCTTGGAGAGCGTCTTGCCTGCGCCCAGCCGAACTTTAACCCGTCGCGGCGCCGAGTCTTTGATCGTGATTTCGGATGATAGCTGGTTTGGTAATAGCCACTGGCCGATGTTGCATGGCCAGCTCTCGGTTTTCCGGGCTGTGGAAAATCGGCGGGGCGTGGTGTTTGTCAATAACACAGGCGGCAATCTGGTGGTGGATCCCTCAGGTCGGCTCCAGCAGGTTGGCCCCATCTTTCAGCGGGGGGTGATTACGGGAGAAGTGAAGCGGCGTTCTGAGACAACTTTCTACAATCGCGCGGGGGATTGGCTGGCGTGGCTGACGTTGGGGCTATCTTTGGGGCTATGGCGCTGGGGATCCCGAGCAAGGCAAGGATGAGTTAGAATCGATAGGCCCACCGGTGGGTCTGCGGATTCTCCTATCCAGTCCTCACTTCAAAGCCCTGCTGATGTAGCTCAGTTGGTAGAGCAGCTCACTCGTAATGAGCAGGTCGTCGGTTCGAGTCCGATCATCAGCTTTCTGGAGTTGAACACCACAGAGTCCCTTTGGGAGAAGAGTTGGGGGTGGTCGCGGAAGCGGCGCGGAGCGTTTGGGCAGCAGCGATCATTCTTTCGAATTGCAGTGAAACCTTGGAACGGCTACAGTTGTGGAGGGCACCAGAAAAGATTTCGGGTAGAGACCCCCAAAGAATGGAGAATATCTCTCATTACCCCTGTGCAGTACTTCCAATGCTCAGGATCTGCGCACATGCGGTCGGGATTTAACTCCATCTCATAATGGATAACATTGGGGATCCCGGCAAACTCATCAGAAGACTGAGGAGAAACAATCAGCAGCAGAAAAGGCTTGCCCCTGCGCTTAGCCGCCAGCTTATCCATTAAGTCAACAACGGCCTCTCGCCGGCAACCCCCTGTGCGCACAAACAAGACTTTATCGGCTTTTTCCAAAACATACATAAAACGCTTGGCGCGAGCAGTGTAGCGAGTTCGCATTCGCTCATGGATGGGATCCATATTCTGAAGTGGATCCTCCCCCTCTTCCACCTCATGGCCAAAGGAGAGGCCCGTCCACTTGCTGTGGTAAATTCGCCGATCTTCAGGGCTGTAGTGCAAATATTGCGGATCCCACATGCCCTGAAACTCGTTGTGGATCATATCGGCCACATCGGCCAAATTGCTGGTGCGTGTCAAATCAAAAGGAAAGGCAGGCCCGTCATATTCCAACTTGTAGAGCAGCATTCGCACCGCGCAGCGATCCCCTAACGGCACAATGGCAACACGATGAATATCGGATAATTTACAGGTGTATTCCAGCAGCATGACCGATCCAGGAGCAGCCTTTACCCGGCTTTCGAGGCCGCCTTCCCCGATCATCAAGGTGCGGAAGAGAGCTTCGCGGTGGCTCGGATCTTCGTAAACACCCATCGGCATGGCTTTGAGAGCAGCCCGCACTTCCTTCCACATGGGGTGGATGTTGTACTCGTGATTGCTCTGGTTGATCACGCACAGGCGAGGTATGGGATCAGAAGAGCCTTCTGAGGATCCACTGAGCTTGAGAAGGATCAACGATCCATCCTCGAAGATCGTTTCTACTGATTCCGAGGAAAAGAACTGAGCTATTGGGGAGAAGACCAGATCGGCATCTGCAGGAACGGAGAGGGTGGTTTGCACCGAACCATCTTCTTGTACGGAAAGGGAATATAAGGTAGCATCCCCTAGCCTTTCATCGCTTTTGCCAATATACAGACCCGGCTGTAGACCTGCTTTTTGGAAAGCGGCTTGCAAAGGCTGCCAAGTGGGCGTGATGGTATAGGGATAGGGAGTTACATTCACGATGCGAAATTGATTTTTGCCCGTCTCTACGGTTACCCAAAAACCATGCTCCTCTTCAAAAATGACCTGCTCCCCAATGGGTTGAGGGAGCTTGCCACGAGCCGAGCTAACTTGGCTGGGATCCAAAAGAGAGAGATCGATGGCCTCAAACATGACCTGATGACCCTTGGAATTGGGGTGAGCTGGGTCAAAAGCAAGGTCTGGTTTCCAGCGGCCCTGTCCATCTTCCAAATGAGGCAGCCAATTGAACACAGGGCATCCCCAGCTGAGCATTCTTTGCTGAGTTTCTTGCAAAAGAAGATGCTGTTCTGGGCCGTAGTTTGCATGGGGATAAACCCCTCCCAGAACTGGCAAGGCTCCAATGTCTTGAATTCGCTGAATTAGCCGCTGCAGGCCGTTTTCAAACCGCCTCTGCAGGGCGCGGCGATGCTGGGGCAAGGCCGATACCAAGCCTTCATTTCCCAAGGACAGGGCAACAATAACGACATCAGGACGTTCAGGGATCACCGCCTGCTCAAACCGCAACAGAGTTCGGCTGACATTGGCCCCCAATTGGGAGAGATTTCGCACTTGATGGCCATAGCGTTCTTGCAGAGCTTTCTGCAACAGCCAAGCCCAACCTCGCAACAGCCAGGCGCTGCACCCCAGGGCAACAGAACTGCCCAAAATGACGACTTTTAGCCCTTGCGGATTTTCCGGTTCGACCTCAGGAATGGGATCGGCAAAATAGCCGTAAGGATAGGCAGGGATCTGGCCAAACTCCCCATCCTCGACAATCAAAACTGCCGGTAAAGGTTCTGGTTCAAGGGGCACCCAGCGATTGACAGCGGTGGATTCCCAAATCACTTCGCCACCGGCTTGCACGCGCAGATATCGGTACTCCACTCGAGGAGTTTCTTTTAAACATCCACTGTAGGGTAACAGCGGGCCGGGCGTGCCGTCTGCCGGGCTCAACGGCAACTCTACCCACCACAGCGGATAGCGAGTCGGATCCGTTTGCAGCCAAATGCAATGGCAGGGATCCCAGGAGCCCAATTTTGCGCTGGATCCCACCAGGGCAATTCGCTCGCCCGGCTGGGTGATGGCACGAACCTGGAAGCGATACATAACGTTTTCCTGGCACAGGATTCAATGGGAAATTGTGGGGCTGCGCGGGCGGACTGCACTCACTCATCACCCAATCAACAGCTCAGCAGCCGGCTGAGAAAAGCAAGAGCCTGGGATCCGATCCCATCTCTGCTGTTTTATCCGGGAAAAAGAGAAGTTCTTAAATCTGGAAAGGAAAGATCTCTAGTACCCAAAAATCCAGTTCAACTGGGCCAATACGGTTCTTAATACAGTTCTGAATAAAGACTCAGTCAATCTTGGCTTAAAGCTAGCATATTGACTGAGGACTGTCTGTTTTCCAGAGCACTTTCAGACCCTCTCTGGGGTACAGATTTCCAACTGCCGCTGGGGCAAAATAACTTCAAAGCTGGATCCCTGGCCCAGCTCACTCTCCACCTGCACCTGACCTTGATGCTGCTGGGCAATGCTTCTGACAATTGCCAGCCCCAAACCTGACCCTGAGAGGCGACCGGGATCCCCGCTGCGAGCCGGATCTGCTCGATAAAAGCGATCGAACACATGGGGCAGAGCCTGAGGCGGGATCCCTGGCCCGGTATCTTGTACCCGTACCACCAGCTCTGGGGATCCAGAGCGCAGCCGCTGCTCCAGCCTCACCTGCACCTCTCCTTGGGGGGGAGTGTGGAGAAGGGCATTTTCGATCAAGTTGGTAAACAGGCGGGCCAATTGATCTTCATCTCCCCAAAAGCCAAAGGGATCCACCTGGGCGGGAGAAGGTTCCGTCCCGCTCTCAGGGGCAGCAATATCCAGCTGCAAGCGGATCTGCTTTTGGTTGGCCAGGCCCTGCAGCTCTTCCACCACCTGCAGCAGCAGAGCATCCAGCGCACAGCAACGGGGTTGGAAAGGCACCATACCGCTGTCGTGGCGGGCCAGAAACAGCAGGTCATCCACCAGACGACCCAGCCGTAAACACAACCGCTCCACCATCTGCCAGCGCTGCCGGGTGTCGGCATCCAATTGGGAATCCGCCAAAGCCACCTGTACCGCGGTTTGAATGCTGGCCAAGGGGCTGCGCAGCTCGTGAGAGGCGTCGGCGGTAAATTGCTTGAGCTGCTGATAAGACTGCCGGATGGGCTGCATGGCCAGGCCGGAGAGCATCCAGCCAATGGCCCCCACACCCGTCAAACCGGCCACCACCCACAGGGAAAGATCCCGGATCAACTGTCGCGTTGGCTTGCTCACCTCAAACCAAGGATGGCTGACCCGCAGATAGCCCAGCAGCTTCCCATGGGCCACGATCGGCTCGGTGAACTGACGCAGCCAATACCCAGGAGCGATGCGGGCAGTGTGCAGGGATCCCTCGGTCAATAGGGGGGCAGGGATCCCGCCGGGCACCGTGGACCAGATGAGCGTTCCTTGAGGGCCGAACCACTCCAAGTCGATGTGATCGTCCTCTAGGGTGCTGGGATCATCCCGAAAGCTGGCCTCTAAGCTGCGGCGGGCCTGCTGCGGATCCAAGAGGCTCTCATCCACCACCAAAGACCGCTCGACAATTTCCACCACATGGCCAAGGGTATCGTCCACCCGCTCGATCAGGGTTGACTGCACGTACCAATAGAAGCTGCCGGCAAACAACAGCAGCAACACTGCCGTAACCGTTGTATACCAGAAGGCCAACCACTGCCGCGTCGCTTGAAACATGGGAGCTGCACCGCGGGGGGAAACGGAGTGGGGCTAGCTGTGAACACGGGGTTCGGGGTGAAGGGAAGACAAGATCTCGGCCTCCACCTGGAGTAGAGTATCGAGCCGCTCCTGCACCTGATCGGCAGGGAACTGATCCAAGGCCAAATCCAAATAAAGCTGCCAATGGCGCTCCTCCGCAGCCGCCAGCCAGAGATAAAACTGCCGCAGCTCTGGGTCGGGCGCGTGGATCCCCAACAGGCCCAAGCGTTCGTGGCTGCGGGCCTCGATAATGGCTGCCACCAGCAAGGTGTCGAGCAGATGCTCTGGCTCAGAGCGGCGCAGGTGTTGGTTCAGGCGACCCGCATAGGGCGCAGCCGACAAGGGCTTGATGGGGATCCCCAGCCGTTGCAGGTGGCGATGCACCCGCTCAAAATGCTGCAGCTCCTCCCGCGCCAGCGGCGAGAGGGTTTCCACCAAACGCCCATTAGCCGGGTAGCGAAACAGCAAGCTGAGGGCGTTGCCCGCTGCTTTTTTCTCACAATTGGCGTGGTCTAGCAAGACCAGATCGATGTGCCGGGTAGCCTGTTCGATCCAGTCCTCAGAGGTACGAGAAGCAAGTTCTAGAGCAAGCACAGGGTCGGTAGGAAAGGGTTAAGAGAAGTTCTAGGGACGAACAATCTCCACAGTAACCCGCCCCGTCAGCTCCGGGATCGGGGGATGACACTTGGTCAATCGGATCTTAGCTTTGCTGGCCCCTGTCTCCCGCAGCACCATTTCGGCAATCGCCTCCGCCAAGCTCTCGATCAGCACAAACTGATTGCTTTTCACCAGTTCCGCAATCCCGGCCACTGCAGAACGGTAGTCGAGGCTATCACACAGTTGGCCGCTGAGAGCAGCCGGGCGCAGATCCGCCCACAACTCGAAATCCACCTCAAACCATTGCCCCAAAGCCCGTTCCGCCTCATCAA
>NZ_JANSIC010000107.1:0-9144 GCF_047461955.1 Synechococcus sp. R55.7 | reverse complement strand
AGAAAACCCTTCCCTTTCCCGGAGCAGCTCAGTGTAAAGCCTGATGCTCTTTTTTCTCTGATGGGATTACCGTAGAGGTGTTGCTACTGGGATCCTGCAGTGACCAGCTTTTCCTGTGCCCAACTCGCCAAACTCGAGATGCCCAAGATGCCCGTGACAGTTGGGATCCCTGTCACACCTTCTGCGGATGAGGCGGATGAGACAGAGATCGGTCATCTTTTGATCGTCGATGATCAGCCCAACAGCCGCCTGCTGCTGGGGGATCTGCTGCAGAGCATTGGCTATCGGGTCAGCGAGGCCGAAAGCGGCAATCAAGCCCTGCAAATGTTGAAAACCTTCCAGCCGGATCTGATCTTGCTGGATGTCATGATGCCGGGGTTAGATGGGTTCGAGGTCTGTCGACGCATCAAAGCGAATGATGAGACACGCTTGATCCCGGTGGTATTGGTTACAGCGGCCAGCGATCACAAAAATCGCGTGCGCGGTATTGAAGCTGGGGCAGATGATTTCTTGAGCAAGCCCTTTGACGAGTCGGAATTGTTGGCGCGGGTGCGTTCCCTCGTTCGCCAAAAGCACCTCAATGAAGACTTGGATCATGCTGCTCAGGTTCTGTTCGCCATTGCCCGCAGTGTGGAAAGCCGGGATCCCACCACCGGGGATCACTGTGAGCGCCTGGCACAAATGGCCAAGAGCTTCGGCGAGTTTTTGCATCTGCCCCGTCCCCTGATCAAGGTGCTGATGTGGGGAGGTTACCTGCACGACATCGGCAAAGTGGGCATACCCGATGCCATTTTGGGTAAAACAGGCAAGCATACGCCGGAAGAGTGGGAGGTGATGAAATCCCATGTCTTGATCGGGGAGCAAATCTGCCGCCCACTGCGCACCATGAAAGAGGTGTTGCCCCTCATCCGCCACCACCACGAGCGTTGGGATGGCAGCGGTTATCCCGACGGCCTCAAGGGGGAAGAGATCCCCCTGGTGGCCCGCATCTTTCAGATCATCGACATCTACGACGCCCTCACCTCAGAGCGACCTTACAAGCGAGCGTTCACCGTTCAAGAGGCCATAAGCATCTTGCGGGAAGAAACAGACAGGGGTTGGCGGGATCCCCAGTTGGTGGAGTATTTCTTTGAGTTTCTGCGATCGCGGGCGCTGGATTTGGAGTAGGCTAGATAGGGCTTGCTTGTAGTGTACCAGCAGGATAGAGTCTCTTGCCGGGTGCCGATCCGCTGCGTCGTTGTGTAGGGTGTCGCCAGTTGTTTCCTCGCTCACAACTGTGGCGGCTGGTCAGACAATTTGATTCCCACCAAGTGCTTTTGGGCGGGGGTATGGGGCGCTCTGCCTATGTCTGTCGGCGGCTGGAATGTCTGCAAGCAGCCCGGCGCAAGCAACAGATAAACCGAGCCCTCAAGGCACCTGTGCCTGACTCGTTGTTCCAACGGCTGCTGGATTCTCTTGAGCAAGATTCCCAGGGACATCTCCTCCAAAAGCCTGAGCCTTAGAGGTATTCCCAATGTAGGTAAGATATTCAAAGCGCCTCTTCAGGTTCGCTAAGTTGCGAACCACACGGCAGCCCCTCTCAACTGTCAGAATGGGAGTTGGCTGGAAAACTGAGGCCAAGTGGGATGAACTGCAGAGAGGTTATTCTGGAGGCGCTGTTGACATTTGCTCGTTCTTCCTCGGTTGCTTTACTGGATGTCCCCTGTGGATGTTGCCAGAGCAGCTTCAGACCTGAGTTCCCTTCAGGCCGGATCCCCGGAGGATTGCCGAGCTGTTCTCGATGCGCCGGAGGAAGCCCCCGCAAGCCCGAAAGGTTCGGCTCAACCCAATAACTTGGTTCCCATTGAGTTTGGATAGTAAAACTGACGAGAAGTAAAGGAGCAGAGGCTAGCAGACGAATGACCGATAAAGTTCGAATTTATGATATTGCCCGTGAGATGGGGCGTGACAGTCGGGATGTGCTGGAGGTTTGTGAGCAACTGGGGATCCCTTTCAAAACCCACAGCAGCACCATTTCTCCGGAGCAAGCTGAGTTGGTGCGCAGCAAGCTGGGCGCCCCCCACATTGTGAAACCTCCTCGACCCCGGCCCAAACCCCCATCTGAAAGCCTGCCGCCGGAGCCTCCTGCTGAAGCCAAAGTCGGTGAGCGCCCTCAGCAGAAAGCGCCCGGCACCGCCAGCGCGATCGTCGGCATTCGTCGGCCCGCGCCTGCTCAGCAGCCAGCTCCAGTTGGCGAAGCCAAGACTGCTGAAACTCTGCCGGCTGCCAAGCCCTCGCTGTCTCGACCTGAGCGAGTCTCCCCCGAAAAGGGATCGGCTGGTGGTGCTCAGCTCATAGGCCCACCGCGGCGGCAGGTTACCCCTCTTGTCCGCTCGTCTGAGGCCACCCAAAAGCCGGAGACTGTTTCTCAACCGGCAACCCCTCCCACTCCCTCTGAGTCTGCCGCGGCCAAAGCCAGCGGCTCGGAGCCCAGTCCTGTGGCCAAGCGCCCAATCGTACTCTCGCCCCCTCAACGAGCTACCTCCGGGACAAAACCGCCGGCAGAGCGGCCTGAACCGCCGCAAAAAGCTCCCGAGCCCAGTCGCCCCAGCCCCTCAGAAGCACCATCCCCCAGCCACGCCCGCGTTCCTCAGCCTGCGGAAGAAAAAGCTCCTTCTCCTCCACCTGCGCAGCGCCCCCGTCCACAACTGGTGAGCGCACCCGTTCGCCCTGGCACGCGCTCCCCGGCAACCAAAGAAGACAGTGTCAGCAGCAGCAAAGTCGGTGAAGCTCCTCGTCCGCAGCGGCGGATGGAATTGGTGGGGCCCCCTACCCGTCCTGTGGCCAAGCCGGCTCCCCCTGACCCAGATGCTGCCTCTCCCTTGCCAGAAAGAATCCCTGGGGAACGTCCCAGCCCAGTGTTGGCGGAGGCTCCCGTAAGACCTACCCCACCCAAGGTCAAGCGCAAAACGGAAGAAGAAGAGGACGACGAGCTACAAGCTCTCAGTCGGCGGGCTGCCCGCGTCCAAGCCAAACGCAAACGCAGTCGGAGACGGGGGGAAGGAGATGGAGATGGTTTGGATTTGGATCCCATGACCATCATTTCAGCGGTCAAGCAGGCTGAGCTGAACGCCCTCAAGCCCTTGGCTCGCCCCACCGCCAAGCCTCCTTCCTATCGCCCACCCGCGGCAACGGCTGCTCCCCCTGCCCGTCCCCGCCCTGCTGCCCGTTTGCAGCAGCAACCTACCTCCGCTGAGGCTGGTGCTGCCGATCGCGCTAGCGGGACAGAGCCCTTGCCCGAAGAGAAGGTGTTGCTCTTGGATGGCAGCCTCACCGTTCAGGAATTGGCCCATCGCCTGCGCGTGGCCGAAACTGAGATCATCAAAACCCTCTTTTTCAAGGGGGTGATGGTGACCATCAACCAGGTCTTGGATGAGTCGCTGGCCGAGTCGGTGGCCAAAGAGTTGGGCTACGAGATTCGCCGGCCCAAGGCAGAACCCGAGGCTAAAAAAACCGAAATGCTGGACGTGGAGGACATCGACCATCTGGTCTCGCGTCCGCCGGTGGTAACCATCATGGGCCACGTGGACCACGGCAAAACCACCCTCCTCGATGCCATCCGCGACACCAAAGTGGCGCAGGGAGAGGCTGGCGGGATCACCCAGCGCATCGGTGCCTACCATGTGGATGTGAACTTTGAAGGCCAGAAGCGGCGCATTGTTTTCCTGGATACTCCCGGCCACCAGGCTTTTACCGCCATGCGTGCCCGAGGAGCCCGCGTTACCGACATTGCGGTTTTGGTGGTGGCCGCCGACGATGGGGTACAACCGCAAACTCTGGAAGCGATCAGCCATGCGCGGGCGGCTCAGGTGCCGATCATCGTGGCCATCAACAAGATCGACAAGCCCGGCAGCCAGCCAGAGCGCATCAAGCAGCAGTTGGCGGAGCACGGCCTATTGCCAGAGGAGTGGGGTGGCGACACGCCCATGGTGGAGGTGAGCGCTCTCACCCGCCGTAACCTGGATGCTCTGCTGGAGATGATCCTATTGGTGGCCGATGTGGCGGAGCTGCAGGCCAACCCCAATCGTCCCGCTCGCGGCACGGTGATCGAGGCCCACTTGGACAAAGCCCGCGGGCCAGTGGCCACTTTGTTGGTGCAAAACGGCACCCTGCGGGTGGGGGATACCCTGGTGGCCGGCGCAGTGCTGGGCCGGGTCAAAGCGATGATGGACGACCGCGGCCAGCGGTTGCAGGAAGCTGGGCCGTCTTCGGCGGTACAACTGCTGGGCTTGGATGAAGTCCCGGCAGCCGGGGATGAGTTTCAGGTTTACACCGACGAAAAAGAGGCCCGTCGCATTGCCCAAGAGCGGGCGGAGGTGCTGCGGCAAACCCGTCTACAACAGGCGCTGCTGTCTCGTCGCGTGAGCTTGGGTAGCGTTTCCGCCAAAGCCCAAGAAGGTCAGCTCAAGGAGTTGAACTTGATCATCAAGACGGATGTCCAGGGATCCGCCGAGGCCATTCAGACAGCGCTGCGGGATTTGCCCCAAGAGGAAGTCCAGTTGCGGGTTCTGCTGGCGGCTCCTGGCGAGATCACGGAAACCGACGTGGATTTGGCTGCGGCCAGCGACGCCATCATCCTCGGCTTCAACACTACCCTGGCCCCCGGCGCCCGCCAGGCTGCCGATGACAAGGGCGTGGATGTGCGGGAGTACGACATCATCTACAACCTGCTGGACGATCTGCGGGCGGCCATGGAGGGCCTGCTGGAGCCGGAAGAAGTAGAGGAGCCGCTGGGCCAAGCGGAAGTGCGCCTGGTGATCCCCATCGGGCGCGGTGCGGTTGCCGGCAGCTATGTGCTCTCGGGCAAGGTGCAGCGCAATGCTCTGGTGCGAGTTCGTCGCAAAGGGGAGGTGGTTTACGAAGGTCGTCTCGACTCTCTGAAGCGCTTCAAGGACGACGTGCGGGAGGTGGCTGCGGGCTTCGAGTGTGGGATCGGCATCGACAAGTTCCAATCCTGGCAGGAAGGCGACATCATCGAGGTGTACCAGATGGTCACCAAGCGGCGGACGCTGGCCTCTGTCTAGCTTCATCAAGGCACTTCAGGTTGGCCTGCCGGTCAGGCCTGTGTTCTCGGGCAGAGGATCCCAGACAGGGAGGGAAAATTTGAGCTGATCGCGTAAGCGGGACGGAGTCCTCAGAGGGGGGAATGGATGCAACAGAGCCAGAGACTGAGCCAGATGCTGTTTGTCACGCTGCGGGAGGATCCCGTTGAGGCCGAGCTGCCCAGCCACAAATTGCTGCTGCGGGGCTGCTTTATCCGGCGGCTCTCCCCAGGGATCTACACCTATCTGCCGCTCCTCTGGCGGGTGCTGCAAAAGATCTCGGAGATTGTCCGGGAGGAGATGAACGCCATCGGCGCTCAGGAGTGTCTTTTGCCCCAGCTGCAGCCGGCAGAGATCTGGCGGGAGTCGGGCCGCTGGGAGGTGTACACCCAGGCGGAAGGGATCATGTTTGCCCTTAAGGATCGCCAGGGACGTGAGCAGGCCCTAGGCCCCACCCATGAGGAGGTGATCACCTTGCTGGCCCGGGATCTCATCCGCTCCTATCGCCAGTTGCCGCAGACGCTCTACCAGATCCAGACCAAGTTCCGGGATGAGATTCGACCCCGCTTTGGCCTGATGCGAGGGCGGGAGTTCATCATGAAAGACGCCTACTCCTTCCATGCCAACGAGGAAAGCCTGCGCCAGACCTACCAGGATATGTACCGAGCCTATAGCCGCATCCTCAGGCGCTGTGGGCTGGAGTTTCGCGTGGTGGATGCCGATGCGGGGGCAATCGGGGGTCCATCGGCGGCCTCGCAGGAGTTTATGGTGCTGGCCTCTGCCGGAGAAGATGAGATTCTCTACACGCCCGATGGCTCCTATGCTGCCAATGTGGAGAAGGCCGTCTCCATCCCGCCGCCAGCGGCAGAGTCTCCCTACACCGCCTTCCAGGTTCTGGATACGCCGGGAACCGAAACCATCGAGAAGCTGGCCGCTTTCCTAAAAATCTCCTCTACCCTGATCGTTAAAAACGTCCTCTACCAAGCCCTCTACGACAACGGCCTGCGGGTGGCAGTGCTACTGAGCATCCGTGGGGATCAAGAAGTCAATGAGGTCAAACTGGCCAACCACCTCAGCCGCCTGGCAGAGCGCTACCAAGCCAGCAAATTGCTCAAGCTCGCCTTGGCCGATGCCGAGATCCAAAACAGTTGGCAGGGGGATCCCATCCCGGTGGGCTACATTGCCCCCGACTTGCCGGATAGCTGTCTGGGCCGGCAAAAAAACCTTGCCCCCCAGATCCTGCGCTTGGCCGACCAGACGGCAGCCCTGCTGCAGAACTTCGTAACCGGCGGCAACCAGGTGGGGCAGCACGTGGTGGGGGCCAACTGGGGCGAGCAATATCCCCTGCCGGAAGTGGTGGATGTGCGCAAAGCGCAAGCGGGGGATCGGTGTTTGCTCAACCCCGACCAGATCCTGGAAACGGCCCGTGGCATCGAGATCGGCCATATCTTTCAGCTAGGCCTCAAGTTCTCGCTGCCGATGCGGGCCACCTTTACCGACGAACAGGGATCCGAGCAGCCCCTCTGGATGGGCTGTTATGGCATTGGGGTATCCCGCTTGGCCCAGGCGGCGGTGGAACAGTCCCACGATGCCAATGGCATCATCTGGCCCGTGGCCATTGCCCCCTATCACGTAGTGGTGGTGGTGCCCAACATCTCCGACGCCGAGCAGATGAGCGTGGCGGAAAAACTGGTGCAAGATCTCGCTGCTGCCGGCATCGAGACCCTCTGGGATGACCGGGACGAGCGGGCCGGGGTGAAATTCAAAGATGCGGATCTGATCGGGATCCCCTATCGCCTCACCACGGGGCGCAGCCTCAAACAGGGCAAGGTGGAACTCAGCGAGCGGGCCAGCGGCCAAGCCACGGAAATTCCCATTGAAGAAGTGGTGACCACCCTGAAAGAGCGGATTGAAGCAGCCCTAGCTGTGCCAGACTGAGCGTGGTTTCTCCTGAACTCCATGCTGAACATCTCCATTCTTAAAGAAGACGAATCCTATACTTTTCGCTCTTATTTTGAGATGCCCTACGAGCCAGATGAAATCTTGGCTCAGTTCGGCTATCAACTGGAAATTGGGGAGTGGACATGGCCTGTTGCCCCTGCGCCGCCGCAAACCCCAGTTTTGAAAGATCGGATCCGACAATTGTTACCTTTGGTTAGCCTCACCAGCGAAACAGCGCGGCGGGAATTGCTGGTGGCTCCTGTGCTGACCGAAGTGGCTCTCCATTGTCGAGTTCCTTTGCGGCTGGAGTATCCCCTGATGGTCAACAATTGGTTGAAGGGCAGCCTCGATTATCTGTTGCGAGGGAAGAACATCCTGCTGGTGGTTGAAGCCAAAAAGGACGATCTAACGCGAGCCTTTGTGCAAATGGCTGTAGAAATGATTGCCCTGGCGCAGGTGGAGCAGCAGGCTCAGATCTACGGTGCAGTGACGATGGGGTCTATCTGGCAGTTCGGACAAATTCTTGCCGATCAGCAGGTGATCAAACAAGACTTAACGCTGTATCGGGTACCTGAGGAGCTAGAAACCATTGCCGGCATTCTCACTGCCATGGTCAGCAGCCCTAGCCAATCGTGAATTAAAAGCGTGAATTAAAAGTAAGTCATGGATCGAAAAACAGTCTGGTTTGCCCTAAAATTGATGCTGGCTGCTGCCGGGATCAGCACAGCCATCAAGTATGGTGGCCCTTACTTGGCCTTGCCGGAGCAAATGCCAGTGGTGGTCGGGATGATCGTTTTGCCCACCCTGATCGTGGCCGGGCTCCTGTGGCGCTGGCAAATGCAGTCTCCTCTATCCAAAACTCCCCTACAAGCCGGCAAGGGATCCCTGGGAATTGAAGATGATAGAGCCTTCACCCCCAGCCCTTCTCCCAGGGGAGAGAGGGAAGTCTGAACTGCTGGACATGCCAGGATTTCCAGATCCCCTGATGGGTGGGGGGAAGTCTATCGGGATGGGCTGGGATCCCTTGAACCCCTTACTGCTGGGTAAGGCGCAGGGTTACCGTTGGGCTGGTTTGGTTGCCGGAAGTGGCCG
Source organism: Synechococcus sp. R55.7 (assembly GCF_047461955.1). Lineage (NCBI taxonomy): Bacteria > Bacillati > Cyanobacteriota > Cyanophyceae > Synechococcales > Synechococcaceae > Synechococcus > Synechococcus sp. R55.7. The sequence continues at coordinate 1,030 of NZ_JANSIC010000107.1, read as the reverse complement.
TGAGATTCACCTGATACACCGTGCCAGAGGCCGGAATGGGAGGCCGAACGGTGATGGTGAAACGGCCCTGGGCATCTGCCTGCACCGTTTGGTTGGTCACGGTCTGTTGGGCGCTGATGATGCCCCCCAGAGAGGTCGAAGCCGTTACATTCACCCGCACCGAAGCATTGGGAGCTGTAGTGCCCTGCAGCGTAAACGAAGAGCCGGAAACCCGATCCCCATCCTGCAGGTTGGTGATCTGAGGCAAGAGGGGGCTGGGGGCGCTGACCGTGGCGGAAACCTCTTGGGTGGTCAGCCGCTGGATGCCCCCGGTGGCCCCTTCGATCAGGCGGGCCGGTTGTTCGGCGGTCATGAAGCGCACTTGGCCACCATTTTCCAGGCGGGCGACGACGATCCCTTCCCGGGTGGTATCTTTCGCCTCGATTAGGGCGTTCACTACATAGGTGCCGCTGGAAACTTCCTGAGCCGGCAAGGTTTGCACTTGCCGTCCATCCTGGATGAGGTAAACCGTTACCCGGCTGGAAGGAGTGCCTTTGACGGTAACCAGCAGGATTTCCCCGGCTGCCAAAGGGCGACTGCCGGCATTGTGATCCACCAGGTCGATGGAAGCGCGGACAGGGCTACCCACGGTGAAGCTCCAAGTCACGCGGCGGGTCACCCCCTGGGTATTGGTGAACTCCAGCAAGACTTCCCGACGCCCCGGCGGCAGAGGTTGGGCAGGGCGATAGGTGAAGAAATCTCGGGTGATCACCGACTGGGAAGTGACGTCTTGGCCATCCAGGAAAACCCTCACCGTTTCCGGACGCACGCTGACTCCATCTTGGCTGCGGAAAGAAGCCGAGATTGGGGAGGTAGGTTCAACATTGGTGGCCGCTTGAGCTGGGCTGGGATCCGTAATTTGCTGAGCCCTTGCAGGCAAGCTCGACAACCCCACAACCGCAGCACCGATCACCAAGGCCCGGGGAAACCAGGAATACAAGTTATCGCTCATGAGACCATCCGCAAGAAAAAATATAGAGTACAGGCGGAC
>NZ_JANSIC010000106.1:4901-9200 GCF_047461955.1 Synechococcus sp. R55.7 | reverse complement strand
GTGTGCCGGCTGAACTCAAAATAGGCCTCATCCAAAATCACCAGAATCTCTTCGGGCAGCCCTTCCACCCACTCCCACTCTGCAGCCGTCAGGCCATTCCCCGTCGGCGAGTTGGGATCCACCAGGCACACCACCCGAATCGGATGCTCCCTCAAAGCCTGTTGACATCGCTCTAGATCCAGAGCAAACGTCTCCGGGTCGCGGGGAACCCGCACCACCGGGATCCCCAGGCTCTGGGCCAGGATGGCGTACATGGAGAAGGTGGGCTCTGCCACCAAAATGCCGCCCCGCCCGCCCAGACAGGTGGCAATCAGCAGGGAGCGGATCAGCTCATCCGACCCATTGCCCAGGCTGATCTGCTCTGGCTCCGCTCCGGCATAGGCGGCGATGGCCTGCTTCAGGCCCCGGTGGTGGGCATCGGGATAGCGGTTGCTGGGGATCCCCTTTTCCCAAAGGAGGGAGAGCTTCTGCTTGAAGCCCACCGGCCAATCGAGGGGGAACTCATTGGCATCCAGCTTGTCGGCAGCCGGGGCTGGCACAGCGTCGTAGGGCTTGAGGTAGAGCAAGTCGGGGCGCAGATACTGCAGAGCACACATCTTCCTGACGGGGAGAAGTAGCTATTATATCAGGGCCAACCCGACCACTTATTCTTTTGTCAGGGATCCCTGCTGACGTAGCGCCTCAAAAAGGGCAATCGCTACGGCATTGCTGAGGTTCAGGCTGCGCACCGGCCCCCGCAGTGGGATGCGCACGCTGGGATAGGTTTCCAAGAACAGAGGATCCAACCCCCGGCTTTCGCTGCCGAACACCAACCAGTCTCCCGGCTGATAGGTTACTTCTGTATAAAGGGCTTTGCCGCGCACACTAAAACACCAGAACCGGGCCTCAGGGTGGGCCTGCACCAGAGCAGACCAAGAGGGGTAGCGATACAGTTGGACATGCTGCCAATAGTCCAGCCCCGCCCGCTTGAGGTAGCGATCCGAAAGGCGAAACCCCAGAGGATCCACCAGATGGAGAGGCGTATCGGTGGCTGCACAGGTGCGGGCGATATTCCCCGTGTTGGCCGGGATCTCTGGGGCAACCAAAACAACGTGGAAGGGCATAATCCTATCCTACTTGCCCCCAAATCCGCGGTTGCCGCCCCCTTTTTTACCCCCACCTTTGCCCGGCTTGCGGCTGGGCTGTTGCCGAGAGGGAGAGGCCGTTGAACGTCCGCGCCAACTGGGATCCCCGCCGGGAAGAGAGGTACGCCCACCCCCCCAACCCATACCGGGAAAACCGCCACCCATGCCCATGTTGCGCATCATGTCGCGCATGCGTTGAAAATCACTGACCAGTCGGCTGACATCCTCCAGCTTGTGGCCAGATCCGCGGGCCACCCGTCGTTTGCGGCTGACGCTGCGGGCCAACAGATCCGGGTTGCGCCGCTCTTCGGGGGTCATGGAGTTGATCATGGCTTCGGCGCGGGCCAGTTGGTCTTGTCCCTTTTGCAGTTGTTCCTCGCTGATTTTGCCCATCCCTGGCATCAGTCTCAGCAGCCCTGCCAAGGATCCCATGCGTTTGATCAGGCGCATCTGCTTGAGGAAATCGGTGAAATCAAACTGGGCAGTCATCATCTTCTCCGCCATGCTGGCGGCATCTCCCAGGTCGATTTCCTCTTGGGCTTTTTCCACCAAGCTGAGGATATCCCCCATACCCAGAATGCGGGAGGCCATGCGATCCGGGTAGAAGGGATCCAGCGCTTCCACCTTTTCGCCGACGCCGATGAACTTGATGGGCTGGCCGGATACTTGGCGAATGGAGAGGGCGGCTCCACCGCGGGTATCCCCATCCAGCTTGGTGAGAATGGCCCCAGTGATGCCCAAGCGCTCGTGGAAGGCTCGGGTAAGGCTGGCTGCCTCTTGGCCGATCATGGCATCCACCACCAGCAGGATCTCGTGGGGCTGCACCGCCGCCTTGATCCGCTCCAGCTCCGCCATCATCTCCAGGTCGATCTGCAAACGACCGGCAGTGTCCAAAATCACGTAGTCGTAGCCCTGCTGCCGGGCCGTCTCCACCCCCTGCCGGGCAATCTCGACGGGATCTGCTTTGCCCAGGTCGAAAACGGGGATCTGAATTTGCTGGCCCAGCGTCTTGAGCTGGTCGATGGCCGCCGGACGGTAGATGTCTCCGGCCACCATGAGAGACTTCTTGCCCTGCTTGCGCAAATACAGAGCCAACTTGGCGCAGGTGGTGGTTTTCCCGGATCCCTGCAAACCGGCCATGAGGACAATGGTGGGAGGCTGCTCCGCTTGGGCGATGGGCACGTTGGCTTCCCCCATCACTTTCACCAGCTCGTCGTGGACGATCTTGATGAACTGCTGATCCGGCGTCACCCCCAGGATGACCTCGGATCCCAGGGCAGCTTCCCGCACATCCTCGATGAACTGCTTCACCACCTGCAAATTGACATCCGCATCCAGCAGGGCTCGCCGCACCTCCCGCAGAGCTTCTTGAATGTTGGTTTCGGTGATCTTGTCCTGGCCGCGCAGCTTTCTCCAGGCCAATTCCAACTTCTCGGAGAGGGCATCAAACATGGGTACTGTGGATCCTGTCAGGCGCTTTGGGGGCATTTCCTACCATAGTCGAATCGGGGCGACTCCATCTTGGGGATCCCAACCAAGGTGGCTATCCCGGCCCAGAAAAACTGGCGACTTCACAAAAGTTTAAGCAACAATAGAGGGCGTTGCATGCAGATCTTCCATGGTCAGCGTCGCTTCCCTTCCCTACAGCACCACCGACTGGCAATTGGGCTATCGCTCCCTATCCCAGGAGTACGACTATTGGATTACGGAGATCGAAGGACGGATCCCGGCAGGGTTGCGGGGAACCCTGTTTCGCAACGGCCCGGGCAAGCTGGAGGCGGGATCCCAGCGCTACGGGCACCCGTTCGATGGCGATGGCATGGTCTGCGCCATCACCTTTGTGGAGGGGAAGGTTCATTTTCGCAACCGGTTTGTGCGCACCCGCGAGTTTGAAGCAGAGGAAAAAGCCGGTCGGGTGCTCTACCGAGGGGTGTTTGGCACCCAAAAGCCGGGCGGCTGGTGGAGCAACTTTCTCGACTTGCGGTTTAAAAATCCCGCCAACACCAATGTCATCTACCAGGGAGACAAGCTGCTGGCCCTGTGGGAGGCCAGTGCCCCTTACCGGCTGAACCCGGCCACCTTGGCCACCGAGGGGATCGAAACGTTTGCAGGAGGGATCTCAGCCAACCAGCCTTTTACCGCCCATCCCCGGCGGGATCCCCACACGGGAGATCTCATCGCCTTTGGGGTGCGGGCTGCCCAGAACTCCACGTTGCTGTTTTATCGTCTGGACTCGCGCGGGCGCTTGGTGGAAAAGCGGGATTACCGCCTGCCCGGTTTTGCCTTCCTGCACGATTTTGTCTGGACACCCCGCTACCGTATCTTTTTCCAAAATCCCTTGGCTTTCAACCCCCTGCCGTTTGTGTTGGGCTGGCAACCGGCGGGCACCTGTTTGACCTTGAAACCGGGGGAGCCGACCCGCATCTGGCTCTTTCCCCAGGGCGACGAGCCGCTGCAACTGGAAGCGGAGCCGGGGTTTGTTTTCCATTTTGTCAACGGCTACGAAGTCGGGGATCGGGTTGTGGTGGATGCCGTCCTCTATGAGAACTACCCTGCCCTGGAGCCGGATGCCGATTACCTGCAGATTGACTTTGCCCAGATTCCGGCGGGCAAGCTGTGGCGGTTCTATCTGGATCCCAAGGGGGGCAGCGTGAAGCGGGAACTGCTGCTGGATCGCTCGGTGGAGTTTCCGGCCATCCACCCGGCTCGAATGGGGGGATCCCACCGCTACATCTACATCGGGGCCACCCATGCCCCCGGCCCCAATGCTCCCCTACAGGCCATCCTCAAGCTGGATACCGCCACAGGCCGCACACAGCAGTACAGCTTTGCCCCCCGCGGCTTTGTGGGAGAACCGGTGTTCATCCCCGATCCAGAAGGTCAGGGCGAAGAGGCAGGGTGGATCGTGACGGTGGTTTTTGATGCGGCCAGCCAGCGCTCTCAAGTGGTGATCCTAGAAGCAGCCGATCTGACAGCCGGCCCCGTCGCGCGTATCCCATTGCGGCACCACATTCCCTATGGCCTACACGGCAGCTTCACTCCGCAGGTGTGGGTAACGCCCGCCTAAACGGTGAACCCCAGGAATGGCTAATGGATCCCATCGGCTCGGGAAAGATCATGCGCCCCAGCCTTTGCGGGAGCCCTGGGGATCGGTCAGTCGGATCCCGGCTGTGCA